>DATGZZ010000921.1:0-2170 GCA_035296945.1 Reyranella sp. | reverse complement strand
GCAGCTTGTGCTCGGCCGAATACGGCATGTCGCCCTCCGTCGCAGCAGAACCAAATAGTGACAGGCAAAAAATGATGTTGAACATCTTTTGCTGCATACGACCCTCCGCGCACCGAACGGAGGACCCCGCATGCTCGATTTCCTGGGAACCGTCGCCACCGCTGCGCTGATTGTCTTCGTCATCAGCACCCTGTTCGTCTGCCTCGACGTCTCGCGCCAAACCAAGATCGTCATGGCGGCCCTGCTCGGCCTGTGGGTCGGCATCGCCACCGCCGGCAGTGCGGCGGGTTGGGCTGCCCTCGCAAGACCCTTCCCCATCATGGGCCTCTTCGTGGTGGCACCCCTCACCATCGCCGTCCTTGCCACGGCCTGGCCGGGCGCGCGCAAGGCGATGCTCGGCCTGCCGCTGCCGCTTCTGGTCGGCCTGAACGTCGGGCGCGTGTTTGCCGTGCTGTTCGTGCTGGTGGCGGCCGAGGGCCGGATGTCCGGACCGTTTCCTCATTCCGCCGGCTGGGGCGACATCATCAGCGGCGTCGTGGCGCTGCCGCTGATCTGGCTCGCGCGCGAGCCTGCGCGAAACAAGGCCGTGCTGCATCTCTGGAACGCCTTCGCCATGCTCGACCTGGTGGTCGCGATCGTGCTCGGCGTGATGTCGGCGCCGGGCTCGATATTCCAGATTTTCCCCGATCCGGGCTCCGAGGCCATGACGCGCCTGCCCTTCTCGTTCGTGCCCACGGTGCTGGTGCCGATCTGGATGGTCCTGCACGCGATCATCTGGGTGAAGCTGCGGCGGGCCTGATGCCGTTGCCGCTACGATGCCGCGGGGACCAGACCGGCGGCGCGCAAGGTACTGAGCGAATGGGTGCGCAGCGGATCGGGAAAAATTTCGAACAGCCTGCCAAGCGTTGCCGGTTCAAAGCCGGGAACGATCTCTTCCAGGCGTTCCAGGGCGCGTTGCGCTTCCGCAATGCCGCCGCGCGCGGCCTCGGCGACGATCAGCCAGGCATAGCTCATCGGGTAGCGGGGCGGCGCGCCTTCGATGGCCTTGTGCGCCCAGGCGACAGCCTCGTCGTACTGGCGAAGCCATATGTAGGATATCGCCAGCGCCATCTGGGGCTGGTAGTTCGCCGGATCGAGCGGGCTCAGGCGCAAGGCGCGGGTGGCGTCCTCGATGGCAGGCTCGGGCACGCCGGCCATGGCCAGGACCAGCGCGCGGTAGGCAAACGCCGTCATCTGGTTCGGATTGAGGGTCACCGCCCTGTCGAGGGCGGCGCGTGCCGCCGCGACGTCCCGCGCGGTGACCAGCAGGACGAATCCGGCATGGGCGAGCGCGACACTGTCCTCTGCGGCCAGCTGCACGGCTTGGCGGGCGTGGGCGATCGCCTTCGCCTGAAGCTCGTCACGCGCAGGCCCGACGGCGCTGCGGTAGATCTGGGCGTAGGCCATCGCGATGTAGGCATGGGCGCGGGCGTAGGCCGGGCTTCGACGCAGGGCCTCTGACAGCAGTTCGATCGCCGTCGCCGCTTCTTCGGCGGCATTGGCGACCACCAATGGCACGGCCCGCAGCAGGTAATCGTAGGCATCCAGGTTCGTCGCAGGCTTGCTGCGCGCGCGCTCGATCTCCGCCTGGTGCAATGTCGGCGCAAGAGCTGCAACGACGTTCTCGGTGATGCGGTCCTGCAAATCGAAGACGTCATCGATCGTCCCGTCGAACCGGTTCGCCCAAAGGTTGCTGCGTGTTGAGGCTTCGATCAGCTGCCCGGAAATGCGGACCTTGTTGCCGCCGCGGCGCACGCTGCCTTCGAGCACGTAGCGAACACCGAGGTCGCGGGCAGCTTGCTGGATGTCGACCGGGCGGCCCTTGTAGACGAACGTGGAGTTGCGGGCGATGACGAAAAATTCCTTGAACCGGGACAGCGCGGTGATGATGTCCTCGACGATGCCGTCGGCGAAGTAGTCCTGGCCGGCAACGCCGGTCATGTTCGCAAAGGGCATGACGGCGATCGATGGCCGGTCGGGCAGCGGTGGCGGTGCGGGCGCCGCCGATCCCGTCGCACCCACGGCCAGCCGATAGACCCGCAGCGGCCGCGCGATGTTCTTGACGGTCCGTTCGCCGAGATCCTGGAAGTCGAGCGTCCGCTTTTCCATCACCTGGTCACGCACCACGGCG
>DATGZZ010000920.1:0-8317 GCA_035296945.1 Reyranella sp. | reverse complement strand
GCCGGATGCGGCCCTCGCCGTCGGCATGGTTGGCGTGCGGCAGGTAGCAGGACAGCGAATAGCCCGGCTGCGGGCCCGACGTGCCGAAGACGCGCAGGCCATCGCCCACGCCACGCTTGCGGCCGCACACCACGCACCAGGCGAAGTCGCTGTCCTGCGGCGAGCCGCCGCTCTCGGCGCGGCCGAGCACGTCGTCCCAGTCGGTCGGCGCGGGCGGCGGCTTCAGATGCGCCACCGATCCGGCGCGTGCCTCGCAGATCAGCGTGTCGCCGTCACGCAGCAGCAGCGCGTCGCCGTCGCGCACGACCTGCAGGCGGCGATCGATCGGAATCGGTGCGCGCAAGGTGATCTCGACCGCGCCGTCGCCGCCGAACGCGCGGGTGAACTTGCCGGCCATCACGCCGCCGACATAGCCGCCGTTGCCCGACAGTCGCGGGCCGTTGAAACGCGGCTCGATGATGAGCATGTCGTCCATCAAAACTCCTTCGCGCCGCGGACCTTGCCGACGGCTCTCTTGCGATGCAAGGGTGAAGCCGATGAGCCGGTTCGTGCCCTGGGCGCTGGTGGCGCTGTGCTTCGCGCTGGGCGTGGCGAGCCGCTCGATCAGCGACAGCTTCGTCGTCTTCGTGGCCCCGTTGCAAGGCGCGTTCGATGCGAGCCGCAGTGCGGTCACGCTGATCTACAGCTTCGCGCTGCTGGTCGGCGGCATCGCCGCACCGGTCTCGGGCTGGATCGTCGATCGTTTCGGCCTGCGCGTGCTCACCGTCATCGGCATGTCGGCCGCCGCGTTGGCGACGTTGTCGGCCTCGTTCGCCACCGAGATCTGGCATCTCTATCTCGCGCTCGGCATCGTCATGGGCTTCGCCGGCGCGTCGCTCGCGGGTGTGCTCAGCGCCTCGCTGCTCGGCCGCTGGTTTCCCGCGCACCGCCTGGGCGTGGCGCTGGCCGTGGCGTGGTCGGCCGCCGGCGTGGGCACGATGGCCATGCTGCCGCTCGCCCAGCATCTGATCGCAACCGACGGCTGGCGGCATGCCTACAGCGTGTTCGCAATCATCAGCGCCGCCTTCATCCCGTTGCTGCTGGTCCTGCCGTGGAAGAACATCACCCGCGGCGCGCCGGGCCTGGTGCCGGCGCGTGGCTCCGACAAGCCTGGTCCGACGGTGCGCGAGGCGGTGCGCGAATGGCCGTTCTGGGCGCTGACCTCGTCGTTCGGCCTCACCTCGCTCGGCATCTTCTCGATCGCGCCGCAGGCCATGGTCTATCTGCTCGAGCGCGGGCTCGACGGCGCCTACGCTGCACGCGCCATCGCCGTCGCAGGCTTCCTGACGCCACTCGGCATGATCGGCTTCTCGTGGCTGGCCGATCGCGGCGGCCGGCGGATCGCGGCAGTGCTCGCCTATGCCTGCTCGATCATGGGCGTCGGCGCGCTCGCCTTGGTGCGCGGGCCGACCGACGATCTCTGGCTCTGGCTCTACGTGCTGCTGTTCGGCGGCAGCATGGGCTCGCGCGGACCGATGATCTCGACCTTGGCCACCTTGCGCTATCGCGGCGCGCATTTCGGCCGCATCTACGGCTTCATCGGCATCGGCATGGGCCTCGGCGGATTTTTCGGCGCCTGGATCGGCGGACTGCTGCACGACTGGACGGGCGGATATGCGGCCGTGATGCTCTTTTCCGTGGCATCCTTGGCGCTCGCTGCCGCGGCACTCGGTGCCGAAGCGGGCGAGCGCGAGAGGCTCAGTCGGTAGAGGAGTGCCGGTGCGGCGGCGGCGATGCCTGAGTCGCTACGGCAAGATCGCCGAGTGCACGAAGTTGGCGACGAGGTCGAGCCGCTTGCTGTGCCAGGGATCGGGGATGCGATTGTTGGTGACGTAGGCGAACGACACGCCCGACTCCGGATCGCCCCAGCAGTACGACGTGCCGACGCCGCCATGGCCGAACGTGCCCGGGCTCGCGAAGGCGCCGAGCCCGCGGACGTTGGCCGTGGTGCCGCGCAGATGCGGACCCAGCCCGCGATGCATGGGCATGCCCATGAACTCATCGACGCGATCACCGGTGTGGTTGCGGATGGCGTACTGCAGGGTGCGTGGGCTGACGATGCGCGTACCGTTCAGCTCGCCGCCCGCCAGCATCATCTGATAGAGCGCGGCCATGGCGCGCGCCGTGCCGTAGCCCGCGCCGCCCGGCGCGCCGCCCTTGCGCCAATCGGCCGAGTTGGCGTCGGCGTCCCGGCGCATGCCGTCGCCGCCCGGTGTCGGCTCATGCATGTCGGCGGCGCGCGCGAACTCCGCCTCGGGCAGGCCGACGAAGAGTTCGCGGCCGAGACCCAGCGGCTCGGCCACGGTCTCGCGGATGACGTCGCGGAAGTCCTTGCCGGTGATCGCCTCGATCAGCACGCCGAGCGTCCAGTGCGCCGAGAGTCCGTGGTAGTGCACCTTCGAGCCCGGCGTCCATTCCAGCGGGAAGTCGCAGACGACCTCGCGCAGGCGCTTGTGATCGGCCCACGCGTCCTTAGCCACGACGGCGTTGGGGAAACCTGCCTGGTGCGTGATGGTCTGCAGCACCGTGATGTTGCCCTTGGCGTTCTTGGCGAACGCCGGCACGTGATCGGCGATCCTGTCGGAGAAGGAGAACAGCCCGCGCTCGGCCAGTGCCCACAGCGCCACGGCGGTCACCACCTTGGTGTTGGAGTAGAGCAGCCATAGCGTGTCGTCGGCCGCCGCACGCGGTTTCGGATCGGTGACAGCGTTGCCGAAGCTTCTGCAGAGCGCGAGCTTGCCGTGGCGGGCGAGCGCGATCTGACAGCCGGGATAGCGCTTTTCCGCGATATGCCGCTCGATCAGGGCGATCAGCCGATCGATCTGGCCCTTGCGGAAGCCGAGCGATTCGAGATCGGACTCGGGGAGGGGAAAACTTCCTGCAGGGCGAATGTTGGTGACGGTGTCCACGATCGGTTCCCTCCTGTGTCGACGATATTATCGTTCGATGGCAGGCCGGTGCACCAGTTATCGACATGTTGTGTTTTAGGAAAAAATTGCCACAATGCGCGGCATGTTCGACCGGGCTTTCGACGGACTCGATTTCCGCAGTAGTCCCTCTCAACGGCCGCGAGGCTAGCCGTGACGCCGGGCCTTGAGTCTTGCCACGCGCTGGTGCTCAACGCCGACTTCCGGCCCCTGTCGTACTTTCCCTTGTCGATCTGGTCCTGGCAGGACGCGGTGAAAGCCGTGTTCCTCGACCGCGTCAGCGTGATCTCCGAGTACGAGCGCAAGATCCACAGCCCGTCCTTCGAGATGCGGCTGCCGAGCGTCATTGCGCTCAAGGAATACGTGCCGGCGGCCAGGCGGCCGGCCTTCACGCGGTTCAACGTGTTCCTGCGCGACCGCTTCCACTGCCAGTATTGCGGCGGCGACTTCGCGACCAACGAGCTCACCTTCGACCACGTCGTGCCGAAGTCGCGCGGCGGGCGCACGGCGTGGACCAACGTCGTCACCGCCTGCAGCCCGTGCAACCTGCTCAAGGGCAACCAGCTCCTGCGTGAAACCGGCTTGCTGCTGCAGCGCTTTCCGTCCGAGCCGACGACGCAGGAACTGCAGGAGAACGGCCGCGGCTTTCCGCCGGGCTACCTGCATGAGAGCTGGCGCGACTTCCTCTACTGGGACAGCGAGCTGGATCAGACCTAGGCTGGTGCACGCACCGGCATCTGTGGTCCGAGGATTTTGCGGCATTCCCGCCTTTTCGCCCGGCCCTCTGTATCGGCGCCGCGTCATGGCCTTGCCGGACCGCGGGCCTCCAGGCCCGCATCATGAATCATGAGCGGGCCTGGAGGCCCGCGGTCCAGTAAGACGCGCCGCGGCCCACAGCCTTTTGGGATCGGATAAACGATGCAAAGAGCGAGAAGGGCGGGGACGCCACGCAACGGGTCGGAATTATAACTCAAGTGCATTTATTGTCAAGAACGCTGGTTATGGACGGGCCAGTTTCGTTTTCACGACTTTTTGCGCTCCGTAAAGGGGTCCATATAGCGGCTCGCGCGGACCACCACGCCATCTCTTGTCGCGCTGAGTCTGAGTGCCAGCAGTGCTTTCAATGTCCACATCGGCGTCGCGCAAAATCTGCGTGATGCGCTGCTAGAAGCGCGTCGACAGCCAGATCGCAAGCCGCGAGCCCGCTTTGATGGCGCCCGTCAGCGCCTCGTAGGCCGGCGCCTGCTCGGCGCCTGCGGCGAGTGCGGTGTCCTTGTGCTCGATCTCCTCGGCGCGGAACTTCTCGATGGTCGAGCGCAGCTCGGCCTCGTCGTCGCCCAGCGCCGCGGCCTGGTGCGCGTAGTGCTCGTCGATCGTCTCCTCGACCGCGACGGTGCAGGCCATCGCCGCCTTGTCACCCATCAGCGCCGTGGCCGCGCCGAGCGCAAAACCGGCGACGCTCCACAAGGGCTGCAGCACGGTCGGCCGCACGCGGCGCTCGGCGAGCAGGCGGTCGAAGACCTGGTTGTGCTCGCGCTCGGCGCGCGCCATGGCGGCGATCTTGCGGCCGGCCTCGCTGTTGGCGCGGCCAGTCCAGCGCAGGGCCGCGAGCTGGCCCTCGTAGATGCGCACCGCGCCGAACTCGCCCGCCTGGTCGACGCGGATGGTGCGTTCGACCAGCTCGCGCGGCTCGGCGTCGCCGGGATTGCGAATGTCTCCGGTCTTCATCGGCGCTCTCTCACCCAGCTGGCCACGCCAGAAGCCAGCACGAAGGCCAGCGCCGCCGACAGGATCGCGTTCCAGCCCGCCATCGAGATGCCCCACATCGCCCACGCGGTCTCGTCGCAGCGCACCATCTTGGCGCCGAACAGGTATTTCCGGAGCTGCTCGGGCGAGAGCCCGCGCGGCACGTTGCCGGTGCAGGCCTGCGGACCCGCCCACCAGTGATATTCGACGCCGACATGGAAGATGCCGATTCCGGCCGTGACGATCAGCGCCGTGATGGCCGCCAGCATGAACACCAGCGCGAGTCGCGGCCAGGCGAAGGAGGCCAGCGCCAGAAGGCCGACGGCGATCGCCACCATGTGCGGCCAGCGCTGCCAGTAGCACATCTCGCAGGGGGAGAGGCCGACCACGTATTGGAAGTAGTAGGCGCCGCCCAGTAACGCGCCGCTGCCCAGCGCGGCCACTAGGCCGAGCTTGCTGGGGAGGGGAAGACGTTCAGCCGGGGTCATGCACGCGACCTAGAAGATGTAGCGGAAGGCGACGAAGCCACCGACCAGCGCGATCAAGAACAACCAGGTGAGCAGCGTCAGGCGCTTCTCGACGAAGGTCCGGATCGGCTCGCCGAACTTCCACAGCAAGGCTGCCACGAGGAAGAAGCGCGCGCCACGCGTCACGATGGACGCCCACACGAACGTGAACAGGTCGAAGTGGGCGGCACCCGAGGCGATGGTCACCAGCTTGTAGGGGATCGGGGTGAGGCCCTTGATCAGGATGATCCAGATGCCCCACTTTTCGAAACCGGCGCGGAAGGCGGCCAGGCCGTTCTCCATGTGATAGGTCCGCACGACCCACTCGCCCAGCGTCTCGAAGAAGTAGTAGCCGATGGCGTAGCCCAGCATGCCGCCCAGCACCGAGCAGACCGTGCAGACCAACGCGATGGTGAAGGCCTTCTTGCGATTGGCCAGCACCATGGGGATCAGCATCACGTCGGGCGGGATGGGAAAGATCGAGCTTTCCAGGAAGGAAACGACGCCCAGTGCCGGGATCGCGCGCGGATGAGCGGCGAGCCGGATCACCCAGTCATAGAGGCTACGGATCATGCGGGTCGTTCCCTAGCAGGGGAAACGCCGGCTTGGCAAAGGACCTATCATCGCTGGGGGCGCGCCACTCCAGTGGCGCGTCATGCTCTTCCGGACCGCGCGCATCCTGTGCGCTGATGAATCATGAGCGAGCTGGAAGCTCGCGGTCCGGAAGACCATGAGAAGACGCGCCACTGGAGTGGCGCGCCCCCAGCGTCATTCCGCCGCCTGCTTGAGATTGGTCGGCACGGTCTTGCCGGCAAGGAGGGCGGCACGGGCGGCCTCGTACTCGGCCTTGAGCCGCGCCACGATCTCGGCGGCGGGCGGCGCATCGAAGATCTGGCCCACGCCCTGGCCCGCGCCCCAGATGTCGCGCCACGCCTTGACCTTGGTGTTGCCGCCCGAGCCGAAGTTCATCTTGCTCTTGTCGGCCACAGGAAGGTCATCGGGATCGAGGCCGGACGCCGCGATGCTGCGCTTCAGGTAGTTGCCGTGCACGCCGGTGAAGAGGTTGGTGTAGACGATCTCCTCGCCCGACGAGTCGATGATGCACTGCTTGTTGCCGTCGGTGGCGTTGGCTTCCTTGCTCGCGGTGAAGCGCGTGCCGATGTAGGCGAGGTCGGCACCCACTGCCTGCGCGGCAAGGACCGACGCGCCGTTGGCGATCGAGCCCGACAGCAAGAGGCAGCCGTCGTAGAACTGGCGCACTTCCGGCACCAGGGCGAAGGGCGAGAGACGCCCGGCATGGCCGCCGGCGCCCGAGCACACCAGGATCAGCCCGTCGACGCCTGCCTGCAGCGCGCGCTTGGCGTGGACCACGTTGGTCACGTCGTGGAACACCAGGCAGCCGTAGCGCTTGGCCGACTTCACCACCTCGTCGGGCGCGCGCAGCGAGGTGATCTGGATCGGCACCTTGTACTTCTCGCAGAGATCGATGTCGTGCTGCAGGCGGTCGTTGGAGCTGTCCACGATCTGGTTGACCGCGAAGGGCGCGACCTTGCGATCGGGATGCTTGGCCTTGTACTCGCGCAATTCCGTCGTGATGCGCTGGAGCCACTCCTCGAGCACTTCCTTGGGCCGCGCGTTCAGCGCCGGGAACGAGCCGACGATGCCCGCCTTGCACTGCTCGATCACCAAGTCGGGATTGGAGACGATGAACAAGGGCGCGCCGACCACCGGGATCGAGAGGTTGTCGCGCAGCAGGGCAGGAAGAGCCACGATTTCGCTCCTTGGAATATCAATTTCAGAACGCGATCCGGCCTAGCACGGTCGGGCTCACTTCAGAAAGGTCTGCGGCCCGCCGCGTTCCAGCGCACGCTTGTAGGCCGGCCGCGCCTGGACGCGCTCGACGAAGCCCTTGAGCTTGGGCAGCTTTCCGGCGAAGCCGACACGCGCGTCAGCGGCCTCGATCGGGAAGCTCAACTGGACATCGGCGGCCGTGAGCTCGGCGCCCGCGAACCAGTCGCGCTTGTGAAGCTCGCCCTCGAGGAAGGCGAAGTGGTTGGTGATCTGCGGCCCGAGCAGCGCCTTGTCGGCGCCGTTGGAGATCATCTTCGCCACCGGCCGCATCGCCCACGGCACGCGCTCGGGCAGGCGGTTGAACACCAGCTTCATGAACAGAAGCGGCATCAGCGAACCCTCGGCGTAGTGCAGGAAATAGGTGTAGTGCAGGCGCTCGGGCGTGCCGTGCTTGGGCGCGAAACGGCCGTTGCCGTAGGTCTCGACCAGGTATTCGAGGATCGCGCCCGATTCGGCGAGCGTCGTGCCGCCGTCGGTGATCACCGGCGACTTGCCGAGCGGATGCACGGCGCGCAGCGACGCCGGCGCCTGCATTGTGGGCTCGCGCTTGTAAAGCTTGACCTCGTAGTCGAGGCCGAGCTCCTCCAGCATCCACAGCACGCGTTGCGAACGTGAGTTCTCGAGGTGGTGGACGGTAATCATCGTCGTCTCCTTTTAGAGCGGACCCGGCCGCCAATTGCCGTGGAATCCCGCCGGCACCCTGGTGGCGAGATGAGCGAGCGCCACCGGCCCCTTGCCGATGTCGGTCGCCTCGAACACGGCGAGGTCGCTGCGGCTCTCGGCAGCGCGGAAGACCACGCTCAGCAGCCAGCCATCGCCCTCGGCGGCCTGCGGCGCGCGCGGGACGAAAACCGGTTCGCTCAGTCGGTCGCCGCGGCCGGGCCGCCAGTCGGCGCTCTTGCCGGTCTTGAGATCGTAGTGGGTGAGCTGATCGCCTTCCTGGCGCTCGCGCCCCGAACCGACCTCGCGGGCCGACACGGTCCAGCCGTGGCGGTAGTCGGCCATGCAAAAGCGTTCGTCGAAGCGTGGGAACTCGCCGACCCGGTCGTCGAGCTGAGCCTCGTGAAGGCTGCTGGTCTTGCCGCTGAGGTCGAAGGTCCAGCGGAATAACCGGGACGGCGGGTCGCCCTTGGTCGACGGCGAGCCGTCAGGCAGCGGGAACAGCGGTGCCACGTCGTATTTCATGACATCGACCACGATCCTGCCATCGGCGGCCTCGTAGTGATTCATCGCATGGAAGACGTAGCA
>DATGZZ010000919.1:0-2696 GCA_035296945.1 Reyranella sp. | reverse complement strand
GGCTCTCCGCCTCGCCCATGGCGGCGAGCTTCTCAACTTTGAGCATGAACAGGCTGGGCGGAGGACTGCCGTCCGGCGCCGGCGGCGTGAGCTGGCTCACCAGGACCTTGAACTGCAGGTCGCGCAAGGCGCGACTGCGCGGCGCATTGGGCAACGCCGCGACCAGCCGCTTGGCGGTTGCCAGGGAAGTCCCGGCCCAGGCGTTCGCCGGCATGCCTCCCGTGGTCGCCGTCAGGAAGCCGGTCGGTCGGTCATCGAAATTGGCAACCTGCGCGCCGACCGGTGCCGCCATCAGCGCCGAGAGCACCGCCGCGGCGGCAAAGTTAGCGCGCGAAGCGTTCATTGGGGACGGGGACCTCGAAGTGCCGCACGGGCGGACGGGGCTCGAGCACGACAAGTGCCACCACGCCGGCAAGCAGCAGACCGACGACAATGACGGTGATCACCGGCCCAAGCTTCAGGGTGGGCACGCTGAATCGATTTCTGGAACGGAACAGGGGCACGACGCGGGCAACCTACCTCGGCTAGCGCCCAAGCGGCAATCGCGCACAATCCTTATTGTCTTCGGCGAGCGCCTCGCTTGAAACGATGGCCGGAATGGGCGACATCCATGGCTTCAACGCCATGGACGCCCGTTCACCCCTATCGCTGCCGCGCACCGTCGCCCTCGTGGGTCTGATGGGCGCGGGCAAGAGCGCCATCGGCAAGCGGCTGGCGATGCGGCTCGGCCTGCCGTTCGTCGACGCCGACGACGAGATCGAGCGCGCCGCCGGCTGCTCGATCGCCGAGATCTTCGAGAAATACGGCGAGGCCGACTTCCGCGCCGGCGAACGCCGCGTCATTTCGCGCCTGCTCGACGAGGCGCCGCACGTGCTGTCGACCGGCGGTGGCGCCTATATCGATCCCGAGACGCGCGCCCTGATGCGGGCCAAGGCGGTCACCGTGTGGCTGCGCGCCGAGCTCGACGTGCTGTTCGACCGCGTGCGCAAGCGCGGCCACCGGCCCTTGCTGCGCAACGGCGATCCCAAGGAAGTTCTCGCACGGCTGATGACACAGCGTTACCCGATCTATGCCGAGGCCAACATCGTCGTCGATTCGACGGCGCAGCCCGCCGACCGCACCACCGAACAGGTGATCGAGGCGCTGCGCGCCCATCTGCAGACCGAGAAGACGCCGGCATGAGGATGCGCACCATCCGGGTCGAGTTGGCGGGCCGCAGCTACGACATCGCGATCGGCCCCGGCCTGATCGACCAGGCCGGCGCGCTCAGCCGGCCCCTGCTGGCGGCGCCGAAAGTCACGATCGTGAGCGACGAGACCGTGGCGCCGCTCTACGGCGCCCGACTCGCGGCCTCGTTCGACAAGGCCGGCATCAAGGCGAGCACGGTCACCGTGCCGGCGGGCGAGAACAGCAAGGAGTTCGGAGCCTTCGGCAGGCTCATGAACGAGCTGCTCGACCATCGGCCCGACCGCAGGACCACCCTGGTGGCGCTGGGCGGCGGCGTGGTCGGCGATCTCACGGGCTTTGCCGCCTCGGTGCTGCTACGCGGCGTCGACTTCATCCAGGTGCCGACCACCCTGCTGGCCCAGGTCGACTCCTCGGTCGGCGGCAAGACCGGCATCAACACGCGCCATGGCAAGAACTTGGTGGGCACCTTCTACCAGCCGCGCCTGGTGCTGGCCGACACCGACGTGCTCGACACCCTGCCGCGGCGTGAGTTGCTCGCGGGCTATGCCGAGGTCGCCAAATACGGCCTGATCGACGATCCCGCGTTTTTCGCTTGGTGCGAGGCCAACGGCGCGGCTGTGCTGTCGGGCGACGCTGCCAAGCGGACCTACGCCATCGAGCAGAGCTGCCTCGCCAAGGCGCGCATCGTGGCGGCCGACGAGCGCGAAACCACCGACCTGCGCGCCCTGCTCAATCTCGGCCACACCTTTGGTCACGCGCTGGAAGCGGAGACCGGCTTCGGCAGTGACCTGCTGCACGGCGAGTCCGTCGGCACCGGCATGGCCATGGCCTTCGACCTGTCGGTGCGACTGGGCCTCTGCCCCGCCACCGATGCCGAGCGCGTGCGCCGCCATCTCGGCGCCGTGGGATTGCCGATGCGGCTTCGCGCGATCGGCGGCGACAACCGCCGAAGCTGGGATGCCCCGCGCCTGATCGAGCACATGCGCGGCGACAAGAAGGCCGAAGGCGGCCGGCTCACCTTCGTGCTGGCGCGCGGCATCGGCAAAGCCTTCGTCAGCCGCGAGGTCGACGAGGCGGCATTGCGCGGCCTGCTCGACGACGCCATCTCTGCCTGACCCATGGACAGCGACCTTCAGTTCGACATGCCGCTCTGGATCGCGGGTCCGGCGGTGCTGGTCTGCCTGCTGCTGGCGGCCTACCTGTCGGCGGCGGAGACCGCCATCACCGGCGCCTCGCGGCCGCGCATGCATCGGCTCGCCCAGCAGGGCAACAAGCTGGCGGCCACCGTCAATGCGTTGCTCGACCGAAAGGAAGAGGTCGTGAGCGCCATCTTGCTCGGCAACAACGTGGTGAATATCTTTTCGGCCTCGCTCACCACGGCCGTGCTGACCGCATTGTTCGGTGCTGCCGGCATTGTCTACGCCACTGTCGTGATCGGCGTGCTGGTGGTGATCTTCGGCGAGGTGATGCCCAAGACGTGGGCATTGCTGCGCGCCGATCGCGTGGCG
>DATGZZ010000918.1:0-9150 GCA_035296945.1 Reyranella sp. | reverse complement strand
CGTTCGGCCACGATTTGCCCTCGGCCAAGGCGCTCAACGCCGCGATCCTGAAGACGCTGCAGGAGCATCAAATCTACCGGATGGACCATTTCCTCGGCAAGGAAACGGTGCAGAACATCATGGCGCTGCGCTTTGCCAACGGCCTGTTCGAGCCGCTGTGGAATCGACAGCATATCGACCACGTCCAGATCACCGCTTCGGAGACGGTCGGCGTCGAAGCGCGCGGCAGCTTCTACGAGCAGACCGGCGCGCTGCGCGACATGGTGCCCAATCACATGTTCCAGTTGCTGTCGCTGACGGCGATGGAGCCGCCGATCTCCTTCGATGCCGAGGCCGTCCGCGACAAGAAGGCGGAAGTCATCCAGGCCATACGTCCGGTCTCGCCCAGGCGCGCGATGAAGGACGCCGTGCGCGGCCAGTACGGTGCCGGCACCGTGCTGGGCAAGCAGGCCCAGGCTTATCGCAGCGAGTCCAACGTTGCCCCCGATTCGAACACCGAGACCTACATCGCCTGGAAGCTGCAGATCGACAACTGGCGCTGGGCCGGGGTGCCCTTCTACCTGCGCACGGGAAAGTACCTGAGGCGGCGCTGGACCGAGGTCGCCATCCGCTTTCACCAGGCGCCTTACACGCTTTTCCGCGGCACGCATGTGGAGAAGATGAATCCCAACTGGATGATCTTGCGCATCCAGCCCGACGAAGGCATCTCGCTCCAGTTCGCCGCCAAGCGCCCCGGCCCCACGGTGACGCTCGGCAACGTCAGCATGGACTTCGCCTACAAGACCTATTTCGCCTCGGCGCCCAATACGGGCTACGAAACGCTGATCTATGACTGCATGATCGGCGACGCGACGCTGTTTCAGCGTGCCGACAACATCGAGGCGGGCTGGCGGGCGGTTCAGCCGATCATGGATTTCTGGGCAAGCAATCCTGCCAAGGATATTGCAACCTATGCCGCGGGCAGCAACGGTCCGGCGGCGGCGGACGAATTGCTGGCGCGCGAGGGACGGGCCTGGCGCCCGCTCGAGTAGGTGGGCATCACAGAGGACCCGATGGCAGACAAGCGAAAGATCTCCCTGGTGCTGGCTGACGTGGACGGCACGCTGGTTACCGAAAAGAAGGTGCTGACCGAGCGCGCGCAGGCCGCTGTGCTGCGTCTGCACGAGGCGGGCATCCGCTTCGCCATCACCAGCGGCCGGCCGGCGAAGGGCATGGCGATGCTGTTCGATCCCTTGAAGCTCGAGACGCCGATCTCCGGCTTCAACGGCGGGCTGGTTATCAAGCCCGACCTCACCATCATCGAGCAGAAGACCGTGCCCGCCGATGTCGCCGCCCAGGCGATCGAGCTGATCCGCAACCACGGCCTCGATGTCTGGGTCTATCGCGGCAACGACTGGCTGGTCGGCAACCCCAACGGCGCGCACGTCGAGCACGAGGCCTGGACCGTCAAGTTCGAGCCCAAGGTCGTGAACGACGTGGCGGCGGAGCTCGACCTGGTCTCCAAGGTCGTGGGAGTGGGCGACGATCTGGCAGCGGTGCAGCGCTGCGAGGCCGACGCCCGCAAGGCCTTCGGCGGACGGGCGACGGCCAACCGCTCGCAGCCCTATTACCTCGACGTGACGAACAAGGACGCCAACAAGGGCGCGGTGGCGGACTTCCTGTCGCGCCACCTCGGGGTTCCGATGGCGGAGATCGCTACCATCGGCGATCAGCCGACCGACGTGCCCATGTTCAAGCGCTCGGGCTTCAGCATCGCCATGGGCAATGCGCCTGCCGAGGTGAAGGCTCTGGCGACCGTCGCCACCGATTCCTACAACGAGGAAGGTTTCGCCAAGGCGATGGAACGCTTCGTCCTGGGCTCATGAGTGAGGTGAGGTATGGCGATGAACGGGCGCATCGAAGTACTTCCCGATCCGGCGGCACTCGCACGCCATGTGGCCGAGTGGATGACAGCGGCGGCCCTTGCCGCCCAAGGTCCCTTTCGGGTGTCGCTTTCAGGCGGATCGACTCCTAAGGCTCTCTTCGCGTTGCTTGCCTCCAGTGAATTCATCGGCCGTTTCCCCTGGCCGCAGGTCTCCTGGTACTGGGGCGACGAGCGGTTCGTTCCCTACGATCATCCGGAGAGCAACTACCGGATGACGCGCGAGGCGATGCTCGCCAAGGCGCCCGTGCCGCCGAGAAACGTCCATCCCGTGCCGGCCGATGGCACCCCGGACGAGGCCGCGTTGCGTTACGAGCAGACGCTGCAGGCAGCCTATGGCGCCGAGGTGCTGGATCGAGAGAGACCGCTGTTCGACGTCACCCTGCTGGGGCTCGGCCCTGACGGTCATACCGCCTCGTTGCTTCCGGGCGAGCCGGTGCTGCAGGAGCGCAAGCGCTGGGTCGCCGCCGTCTCGCACGGCCGGCCCGAGGTTCGCATCACCATGACCTATCCGGTGATCGAGAGCAGCCGGCAGGTGGCTTTCCTGGTGGCCGGCAAGGAGAAGGCCGCGATCTTCAGGACGATCCGCGCCGGCGGCAGCGACGTGCCGGCAGCCCGTGTCAGGCCGGTCGGCGACCTCGTCTGGTTCATCGATCGCGCCGCGGCGGGGGAGGGCTGACAATGTCATGGTCTTCCGGACCGCGCGCTTCCAGCGCGCTCATGATCGTGAGCGCGCTGGAAGCGCGCGGTCCGGAAGAGTCTGAGGGTCTCTGACCATGGCCAGCCCCATCCTCATCGCGCCCTCGGTCCTGTCCGCAGACTTCGCGCGCCTGGGCGAGGAAGTCCGGGCCGTCGATGCCGCCGGCGCCGACTGGATCCATGTCGACGTGATGGACGGCCGCTTCGTTCCCAACATCACCATCGGCCCGGTCGTGCTCAAGGCCATTCGCCGATCGACGGCAAAGCCGCTCAACGTCCATCTGATGATCGTCGAGCCCGAGCGCTACCTCGCTGCCTTCGCCGACGCCGGCGCCGATCACCTGTTGGTCCAGGCCGAGCCCGGCTCCACCATCCACCTGCATCGCGTGCTCGGCCAGATCCGCGCGCTCGGCAAGAAAGCCGGCGTGGTGATCGACCCGGCGAGCCCACCGGAGCTCATCGAGTATGTCCTGCATCTCTGCGACATCATCCTGGTGATGACGGTCAATCCCGGATTCGGCGGGCAGTCCTTCCTGCCCGAGATGCTGCCCAAGATCCGGCGCATCCGCGAGATGTGCGCCCAACGCGGCCTCGATCCGGTGATCGAGGTCGATGGCGGCGAGAACGAGAAGACGGCGGCACTGGCGGTTGCGGCCGGCGCTACCGCGATCGTGGCCGGCTCGGCGATCTTCGACACCAAGGACTACAAAGCCGCCATTGCCGCGATCCGCGCCAGCGCTACCGCGAGCGCCGCCAAGCCATGAGCGCGGCCGCCCACCCAGCCGACGCGGATCGCGACGCGCTGAAGCGCGCGGCGGCGGAGGCGGCGGTCGAGCTGGTCGAGGAGGGCATGGTCGTCGGCCTCGGCACCGGCTCGACGGCGGCGTTCGCGGTCGAGGCGCTGGCCCGGCGGCATCGGCAGGGTCTGCGCTTCGTCGGTATTCCAACGTCGGAGCGGACCGCCGCACAGGCGAAGGCGGCCGGCATTCCACTGTCCTCCTTCGCAGAGCATCGCCAGATCGACCTCACGATCGACGGCGCCGACGAGGTCGAACGCGGCACCCTGAACCTGATCAAGGGGCTGGGCGGCGCCTTGCTGCGCGAGAAGATCGTCGCCAACGCGAGCCGGCGTCTCGCCATCGTCGTCGACGGCGCCAAGCTGGTCGATCGGTTGGGAACGCACGCCCCGGTGCCGGTCGAGGTCGTCGCCTTCGGGTTGGAAGTCACCCGAGCCGCCCTCGAGGTTTTCGCCGCAGAGGTCCGGCCGCGCCTGTCGCCGGCGGGCGACCTCTTCGTCACCGACGGCGGCAACCGCATTCTCGATTGCCACTTCGCCGGCCCGATCGCCGACCCGGCGCGGCTGGAAGACCGCATCCGCCGCATCGTCGGCGTGGTCGAGAGCGGCCTGTTCATCGGTCGCGCCGATCCGGTGTTCGTCGCCGACGGGCAGGGCGTCCATCGCCTCGACAGCGCGCGCGCCCATCGCGGCCGTCCGCCGATCCTGGTGGTCATGGGCGTGTCGGGCGCCGGCAAGTCGACCGTCGCCCAAGAGCTCGCGGCTCGCCTCGGCTGGGCTTTCGAGGAGGGTGACGCGCTGCATCCGGAGGCTAATGTCGCCAGGATGCATGCCGGCATCGCGCTGACCGATGCGGACCGCCAGCCCTGGCTCGAAAGCGTGGCGGCGTGGATCGACGCCCGGCGCGTTGCCAAGCAGCCGGGCATCATCACCTGCTCCGCGCTCAAGCGGTCGTATCGGCGGATCATCATCGGCGACCGGCCGGAAGTACGGCTGGTCTATCTTCGCGGCAGCCGCGATGTCATGGCCGGGCATCTGGCGGGGCGCAACGGCCACTTCATGCCGGCGAGTCTGCTGCAAAGCCAGATCGATACGCTGGAGGAGCCCGGATCGGACGAAGAGCCTCTGGTTGTGGACGTCGGCCGGCCCGCTGGCCAGGTTGCCGAAGAGATTATTCGCCTGCTCGGCGCGTCGGCGACAGTGCGCTCGGACGGAACGCGCGCCTAGAGACGGGGGAGAGTCGATCGATGCCCGTGACGATCACGCCTGAAGAGCAACGCCTGGCCGAAGCGAACCAGCGCCGTCAGCCGTGGCGCAAATGGGGTCCTTATGTGAGCGAGCGCCAATGGGGCACGGTGCGCGAGGACTACAGCGCCGAGGGCCACGCCTGGAACTACTTTCCCCACGACCACGCGCGCAGCCGTGCCTACCGCTGGGGCGAGGATGGCATCGGCGGGTTCTGCGACGTCAAGCAGACGCTGTGCATGGCCGTTGCGCTATGGAACGGCAAGGACCCGATCCTCAAGGAGCGCATGTTCGGCCTGAGCAACCGCGAGGGCAATCACGGCGAGGACGTCAAGGAGATCTACTACTACCTGGACGCGGTGCCGACCTACAGCTACGTCCGCATGCTCTACAAATATCCGCAGGCGGCGTTTCCCTATGATCTCCTGGTGCAGGAAAACGCGCGGCGCGATCGGCGGCAGCCCGAATTCGAGATTCTCGATACCGGCATCTTCGACGACGACCGTTATTTCGATGTCGATATCGAATATGCCAAGGCGGGCGCCGACGACATCCTGCTGCGCCTGACCGTCACCAATCGCGGACCTGACGAAGCCGCGATCCATGTGCTGCCCCAGGTCTGGTTCCGCAACACCTGGAGCTGGTTCACCGACAGGCCCAAGCCGGCGCTCGAGCTCGCCGGCGACGACGTCGTGGTCAAGCACGAGACGCTCGGCGGCTACACGGTGCACTTCGACCGGCCGGACGAGATCAAGTTCTGCGAGAACGAGACCAACATCGCCAAGCTGTATGGCGGCGAAGACACCGGACGTGTGCACAAGGACGGTTTCCACGAATACGTCGTGGCCGGCCGCAAGGAGGCCGTGGGCTCGCACAAGGGCACCAAGGCGGCCGGCATCTACCGGCGGACCATCGCGGCGGGCGCCAGCACCACCATCCGGGTCAGGCTGAGCCTGGGACCGCCCAAGCCCGCACCCTTCGACCACTTCGATCGGCTCTTCGGCCTGCGCAAGGCCGAGGCCGATGCCTACTACGCCGGGCTGCAGAGCAAGGTGTCGGACGAGGATCTCCGCCGCATCCAGCGCCAGGCCTTCGCGGGCATCCTGTGGTCGAAACAATTCTTCTACTACGACGTCACGGAGTGGCTCGACGGCGATTCGGCGGAACCCAAGCCTCCCAGCGCCCGCCATGGCGGACGCAACAGGGAGTGGGTTCATGCCACCATGGAAGACGTCGTCTCGATGCCGGACAAATGGGAGTTTCCCTGGTTCGCGGCGTGGGACTGGGCCTTTCATCTGGTCACGCTCGGTTGTCTCGATCTCGAGGACGCCAAGCGGCAACTGATCCTGCTCGGCCAATCCTGGTACATGCACCCCAACGGGCAGCTGCCCGCCTACGAATGGAACTTCAGCGACGTCAATCCACCCGTGCAGGCCTGGGCGGCGCTGCGCCTGTACGATGATGAGCGCCGGCGCACCGGCAAGGGTGACCGCCGGTTTCTCGAGCGGGTCTTCACCAAGCTGCTGCTCAACTTCACCTGGTGGGTGAACCGCAAGGATCCGCGCGGCCTGAACGTCTTCGAGGGCGGCTTCCTCGGCATGGACAATATCGGCGTCTTCGACCGGTCGGCGCCGCTGCCGGTGGATGGCATGCAGGTGCAATCCGACGGGACGTCGTGGATGGCGATGTACAGCCTGAACATGCTGCGCATCGCCATCGAGCTGGCGCAGGAGGACGACGCCTATCAGGACATCGCGACCAAGTTCTTCGAGCATTTCCTGATGATCGGCGGGGCGATGACCAACCTCGGCGGCAAGGGCCTGAGCTTGTGGGACGACACCGACAATTTCTTCTACGACTGGCTCGTCATGAGCAATGGCGAGGCGACGCCTCTGCGCGTGCGCTCCCTGGTTGGCCTGATTCCGGCGTTCGCCGTCGAGACCATCGAAGCGGACTTGCTGAAGAACCTGCCGTCATTCACCCGGCAGCGCGATTGGTATTTGCGCTACCGTCCGAAGCTTGCCGTCCTGGTTTCGCGCTGGAACACGCCGGGCGCCGACGACACGCGCCTGCTCGCCATCGCCCGAGCCTTCCGCGCATCCAAGGTATTGGCACGCGTTCTCGACAAGAACGAATTCCTGTCGGACTACGGGATACGCTCCTTGTCGCGATACCATCTCGACCACCCCTACGTTTTCGAGACCGGCAGCTTCCGCTCCTCCGAGGTCAAGTATGTCCCGGCCGATTCGGAGAGCGATCTCTTCGGTGGAAATTCCAATTGGCGCGGGCCGATCTGGATGCCGATGAACTACCTGTTCATCGAAAGCGTCAACAAGTTCGCCAAGTTTTACGGCGATGATTTCCGCGTGGAATGCCCGGTCGGATCGGGCGCAACGCTGTCGCTGAAAGAGATCGCCGATGATCTGCGCAACCGCCTGATCAACATCTTCCGGCGCGACGCAAACGGACGACGGGCCGTCTTCGGCACCTACGAGAAGATGCAGACCGATCCGCACT
This sequence comes from Reyranella sp., assembly GCA_035296945.1. GTDB lineage: Bacteria > Pseudomonadota > Alphaproteobacteria > Reyranellales > Reyranellaceae > Reyranella. The sequence continues at coordinate 1,972 of DATGZZ010000918.1, read as the reverse complement.
TCAAAGACCACCTGCTCTTCCACGAATACTACGACGGCGACACCGGCCGCGGCCTGGGCGCGTCGCACCAGACCGGGTGGAGCGCCCTGGTCGCCAACATGATCGCCGAGCTGCATGAGTAGCGCGAGCTGTCACCCGGCGCGGGGGTTACCCCGCGCTTACCGCAGCGAGGGGCCTTTGAGGCCGCAGGAAAGGTCCCTCGCTGCGCTCGGGATGACAGCGCCGCGCTATCCCTCGCTGTTCGAGATCAACACGAGGGCGTGGCTTTTCCGGCTGTCACAGGAGGCCGGACAGCCGGTCACCCTCGCCACTGTCCACGATGCCACGCTCGATGATCTCGCCCGTCGCGGCTTCGACTGGATCTGGCTCTTGAGCGTGTGGCGGACGGGCGCGGCCAGCCGCGCCGTGTCGCGCGGCAACCCGGCCTGGCAGGCCGAGTTCCGGACGGCGCTGCCGGATCTGACGCAAGACGATGTCTGCGGATCGGGCTTTGCCATCAGCGCCTATGAGGTCGACGAGGCGTTGGGCGGCAAGGCCGCTCTGGCCGCGTTCCGTACCCGGCTCGCCGTGCGCGGTCTGCGGCTCATGCTCGATTTCGTGCCCAATCACACCGCGCTCGATCACCCGTGGACCAAGACGCATCACGATTTTTACATCGAGGGCAGCGAGCAGGCTCTCGCTGCCCAGCCGGAGAACTATTGCCGTATCGACACCGACCAGGGGCCGCGCATCCTGGCCCATGGGCGCGATCCCAATTTCCCCGGCTGGCCGGATACGCTGCAGCTCAACTACGCCAATCCGGCGCTGCAGGCGGCGCAGATGGCGGAACTGGCGACGATCGCCCAGCAATGCGACGGCGTACGCTGCGACATGGCGATGCTTGCGCTGCCCGAGGTCTTCCAGCGGACCTGGGGCCTGGCGCCGGCGCCGTTCTGGCCCGAGGCGATCGCCGCCGTGCGTAAAACTCATCGCGGCTTCACGTTCCTGGCCGAGGCCTATTGGGACCTCGAATGGGAATTGCAGCAGCAGGGCTTCGACTACTGCTACGACAAGCGCCTCTACGATCGCCTTCGCCATGCCGATGCCGGCGCCATTCGCGCCCATTTTGAGGCGGGGCTCGACTACCAGGACCGGCTGGCGCGCTTCCTCGAGAACCATGACGAGCCACGCGCCGCGGCGGTCTTTCCCCGGCCACGGCACAAGGCGGCCGCCATCGTCACGTACTTTGCGCCGGGGCTGCGGTTCTTTCATCAGGGCCAGTTCGAGGGCGCACAGGTCAGAGTGCCGGTGCATTTGCGTCGGGCGGCGGTTGAAGCCCCCAACGCCGACATCGTCGCCTTCTACGACAGGCTCCTGGCGGCGCTGAGGACCGAGACCTTTCGCAAGGGCGCCTGGTTGTCGATCCCGCCGCAGCCGGCTTGGGACGGCAATCCGACGTGGCAGGACTTCATTTCGTATGCCTGGCAGTCGCCGGACGGAGGTCGCTACGTCGTCGTCGTCAACTATTCGGATCATCAGGGGCAGTGCCGTCTGCGGCTGCCCTTTGACGGGTTGTCCGGCCGGCAATTCCGGCTGGTCGATATGATGGGAAGCGAGGTTTATTTGCGTGACGGTGGCGAGCTGGTCGAGCCGGGCCTCTACATCGACCTCGGTGCGTGGCGCTTCAACCTCTTCAGGCTGGATCCCGCTCTAACGGTGAGCGGATGATCTCTCGCCGGAACGCTCTTTCGGGCCTCGCGGCCTCCGCGGCCGCGGGGTGCAGCGGACGCCAGACCGCTCAGCCGCCTTACCGGTATCCGATCGCGCCGCCGCCGCCGGATCGCGCGTCGCTGGGGCTGGATGCGGTGATCGACATCAGCCGAAGCGTGACCGTCTCCGACTTCCGGCGGGTGCGCCAGAGCAACATCCTGGCCGTCATCCACAAGGCGAGCGAAGGCGGCGACTATGCCGACACGGCGTACGCCCAGCGCCG
>DATGZZ010000917.1:0-3736 GCA_035296945.1 Reyranella sp. | reverse complement strand
GGCGCCGACTTCGTCGACCAGGGACACTTCTCGGCACGCGGGGCCAGGCGCTTCGTCGACGATCTTGCGCCGCTCGTGCGCCAGCTCTGCCGCTAGGCTAAGGTCGCCCTGATGATTTCCCACGTCCATGTCGGCGTCGATAATTTCGAGCGAGCCTTTGCGTTCTATTCCGCCGTCCTGCCGGAGCTGGGTCTCGAGCTCAAGTTCAAGGAGCCGGAGAACGGCTGGGCCGGCTGGATGACGCCCGGCGTGGCGCGCCCGCTGTTCCTGGTCGGCCTGCCGTTCAATCGCCAGCCCGCTTCGCCCGGCAATGGCCAGATGATCGCGCTGATGGCGCCCGACCGCGCCGCGGTCGATCGCTGCCATGCCGTGGCGTTGGCCCACGGCGGCAGCTCCGAGGGCGCGCCCGGCCTTCGGCCGCACTATCACGCCAACTACTACGGCGGCTATTTCCGCGATCCCGCGGGAAACAAGCTTTGCATCTGCTGTCACCAACCGGAACCGACATGACCCGTGCCATCCTGATCACCGGTGCTTCGTCCGGCATCGGCGCCGCCACCGCTCGCGCGCTCGCCGCTCCCGACGCCGCCATCGCGCTGCATGCCCGCAAGAACCGTGCAGGCGCCGATAAGGTCGCCCAGGTCGTGCGCGAGGCCGGCGGCAAGGCGCTGGTGGTCGAAGGCGATCTCGCCAAGCCCGACACCGCGCGCCGCCTGGTCGAGGAGACCGCCGCCGCCTTCGGCCGGCTCGACGTCGTGGTGAGCAACGCCGGTTTCGCCGACCGCCGCGCCATCGGCACGCTCGACCGCGCCGCGTGGGACGAGAGCCTGTCGGCCATGACCTCGGCCTTCTTCGAACTGGCGACAGCCGCCAGGCCGTGGCTGGTGAAAGCCGGCGCCAACGGCCGCCTGGTCGGCGTGTCGTCCTTCGTGGCCCACGCCTATGCGCGCGGCCTGCCGATGTTCCCCGCTTCGGCGGCGGCGAAGGCCGGCATCGAGGCGTTTGCCCGCGCGATGGCCGTCGATCTCGCGCCCTCGGGTGCCACGGCCAACTGCGTGGCGCCCGGCCTGATCGAGAAGGATGCCGACGCCCATGCGGCTCTCTCGCGTGATCGCATGGCCGAGATGAGCAAGCTCGTGCCGATCGGCCGCTATGGCAAGACGGCCGAAGTTGCGGCCGTGATCGCCTTCTTGTGCTCGCCGGGTGCGGGTTATGTCACAGGCCAGACGATCCACGTGAATGGCGGCCTTACTCTCTAAGCTCTCTAAAGATTCATCCTGACCGTCGGATTTCTGTCACCGATCCGTCGCCTTTGTGCGTTCTGCTGCAGCCAGACTGTCTGTACGCCGGAACCAAAGCCGATCTCGTTCGTCATCTTCGATCCTGGTGTCGGTGGCCCTGATCGACTATGTCTCCGGCCAATCTCTTTTTCTTCATTGCCGTCGGGGAGTTGTTGTTTGAGCGTAGAGTCCGTGTTCGTGCCGCGTTATGCATTTTATTACGCCCCCCGTCCCGACGAGGGGCTGGCTGTCGCCGCCAGCCAATGGCTCGGCCGCAACGCCGAGACTGGACAAGGCCGGCCGCTGAAGCCGGTGTCATCCTTCACTGTCGAACGCTTGACCGAGATCACAGCAGAGCCGCGGTTCTATGGCTTCCACGGCACGCTCAAGGCGCCGATCGTGCTTGCCGATGACGCCAGCGAACGCGACCTGCTGGAAGCGGTCGGCAACTTTGCCATCGGTCGACGGTCTGTCGTCGTGCCGTCGATGACGCTCGCCTGCATGTCTGATTTTGTCGCACTGGTGCCCAGCCAGCCTTCGGCAGAGTTGCAGGATCTCGCCGATAGCTGCGTCATCGAGTTCGACGAGTTTCGCCAACCTGCCGACGAGGATGAGCTGGTCCGCCGTCGTGCGGCCGGCCTGTCGCCGCGCCAGGACGAGCTGCTGTTGCGCTGGGGCTATCCTTACGTGCTCGAGGAATGGCGCTTCCACCTCGCCCTGACCGGGCGCATCGGCGATGCGGGCGAGCGATCGACCATCGTCGATCTGCTGCGCCGCCAGTTCGTGGGTTTCATCGACCGGCCGCTGCAGGTGCGCGATCTCTGTGTTTTCCGTCAGCCCGCGGCCGGCCGGCCGTTCACCGCCCTGGCACGCTTCGCGCTCGGCGGCGGACGCCGGGTGAGCAGCGAAGTGTGGCGAGCCGCCTGACGAAGGCCTGCCTGCAAAAGCGAACGGCGGGACTATCGTCCCGCCGTCGATCCAGTCGCTCGCGCGCGTTAGACTAGAGGTGCTTCAGCACGTTCTCCGCCGAGGAGACCTCGAAGGCGCCCGGCTTCTCGACGAACAGCTCCTTGATGACGCCGTTGTCGACGACCATGGCGTAGCGCTGGCTGCGCGTGCCGAGGCCGAACTTCGAGCCGTCCATGGTGAGGCCCATCGCCTGGGTGAACTCGCCATTGCCGTCGCCCAGCATCATGACCTTGTCGCCGGCCTTCTGGTCCTTGCCCCAGGCGCCCATCACGAAGGCGTCGTTGACGGAAATGCAGGCGATGGTGTCGACACCCTTCGCCTTCAGCTTCTCTGCTTCGGCCACGAACCCGGGCACGTGCTTTGCTGAACAAGTGGGGGTAAATGCGCCCGGCAGGGCGAAGGCAACCACCTTCTTGCCCGGCGCGAAAAGCTCTTCGGTGGTGACCGCTTTCGGTCCCTCCGGGCCCAGCATGCGCAGCGTCGCGCTGGGCACCTTGTCGCCGACTTTCGCCATTATTTGCTCCTTCAATTGCCGCCCCGACGGGCGGTCTCACGAACCCGGCGGACCCTAGGCGAGGGGGTGCAGTTTGTCGAATCTGACGCCGGCCTGGCTTGATCTTTGCCCGGACAATCCCCATGGATTTGGAGGATCATAAATCATGCCCGGCTCAGGCTCCCCCGCCGCCTCCTTGGTTGGCCGCTTCCTGGTCGCCGCGCCTTCCATGTCGGATGAGCGCTTCCAGAAGAGCGTGGTCTTCATCTGCAAGCACGATGATGACGGCGCGTTGGGCATCATCGTCAACAACAAGGTCGAGGACCTGCCGCTCGGCCAGGTCTACAAGCAGCTCGGCATAGAAGTGTCGGACGCGGCGGCCGAGCGGCCGGTGCTGTTCGGCGGCCCGGTCGAGACCTCGCGCGGCCTGGTGCTGCATTCGGCCGACTACCAGCGCGGCGAGACCCTGCTGATCGACGGCGGCATGGCGCTCACCGCCTCGCTCGAAATCCTGAAGGACATGGCGGGCGGCAGCGGTCCCAAGCAGGCTTGGTTGGCGCTCGGCCATTCCGGCTGGGCCCCCGGCCAGCTCGACCGCGAGATGCAGGACAATGCCTGGCTGGTGGTCGACGGCGACGCCGGCCTGGTGTTCGACCCCGACTTCGCCGCCAAATGGCAGCGCGCCCTTGACCGGCTGAGCGGCGGGCTCAATGGCCGGTTCGATCCGGCGTCATTCTCCCATCAGACAGGGCGGGCCTGATCTTCTCTACACCTCCCCCGTTATACGGGGGAGGCAGGGAGGGGGAGAGCCCCACTGAAGCGCTGTGAAAGGCGACGATCATGATCTTCGTGCGGGACACGCATCGACTGATGCCTTCCCCCTCCCGGCCTCCCCCGTATGACGGGGGAGGTGAAGAGGTGAGCGGGGCGTCCCATCACTCAGCGGCGACCGACTGAGTCGCCGGACTGCGATAGGAGGCGAGCAGGCTCGCCT
>DATGZZ010000916.1:0-2204 GCA_035296945.1 Reyranella sp. | reverse complement strand
ACCGACCAGGCGACCATAGGCGGCCTGGATGGCCGGACGCCAGACCTCGATCTGCGCCGTCTTCAGGTGCCGGAAGGTGCGCGTCTCCGAGCCCTCCATCATGCGGGTAAAGCCTGCAATGTCGGCGTGGACGATGGCAGCTAGACGACGTTGCATGATGGGTCAGCGGCCCTTGAAATCGGGCGCCCGGCGCTCACGCAGGGCGGCCAAGCCTTCGCGGAGGTCTTCGGATGTGGCGCACTCGCGCATGTTCTGACGGATTGCCGGGACGTCGGGTTCGGCTTGGGCGTACTGCTCGATGGCACGCTTCATGTTCACCATGGAAAGCGGCGCCAAAGTGGCAAGCCGGTTGGATATCTCGTCGATTTTTCCCTTGAACTCGCTTCGTTCCACCAACCAGTCGAGATAGCCCACGGCCAGCAGGTCGCCGTCGCTGAAATCTTCCGACAGCAGGAAGGCGCGCTTGGCGAAGCTCGGGCTCACCTTCTGGGTGTAGCGGCGCAGTCCGCTCGGATAGTAGTGCAGGCCAAAGCGCGCCGCCGGCATGAAGAACTTCATGCCTTTGACACCGAGCCGGAAGTCGCAGGCCAGCGCCATGTCGGTCGCCCCGCCATAGACGCTGCCGTTCAGCGCACAGAGCGTCGGCATGCGCATGGCCTCGATGCGGTCCATGACGTTCTCGAAGGCCGAGTCCTTGTGGCCCGTTCCGTTGTTGCTTTCCGGCTTCTGGCCGCTGGCCGGGATCGAGCCGAGATCGTAGCCTGAGCAGAAGGTCTTCTCGCCCGCGCCAGTGATCACCGTGACCCGCACGTCGGGGTTGGCATCGGCCGTCTCGACGGCGGCCATCAGGAGGTCCAGCCCATCCGGATCGAGGCGGTTGTGCTTGGCCGGATCGTTCAGCGTGATGGTGGCACGCGGGCCGTCGACGGCGAGAAGAACGGTGTCGGACATGATGTAGGGAAAATACCTGAGCCGGTCGCCAAAAGCGACCGAGCGCGGCATATTGCGGCTCGGAGGAAAGCAGATGACCTATACCGCCCCACTCGCCGATATGCGTTTCGCGCTGCGCGAAGTGGCAGGAATGCAACAGATCGCGGCGCTGCCGGGCTACGAGCATGCCACCGACGACACGATCGACGCCGTCCTGGAGGAAGCCGCCAAGCTTGCCGGCAACGGCCTGGCGCCGCTCAACCGCGACGGCGACAAGGTGGGAGCCAAGCTCGAGAACGGCGTGGTGCGGACGGCCCCGGGATTTGCCGGGATCTACAAGGAGTTCGTCGAAGGCGGCTGGAATTCGCTCCCCTTCGATCCCGAGTTCGGCGGTCAGGGAATGCCGTGGCTGCTGGCAGCCACGGTGCAGGAGATGTGGCAGGCGGCCAACATGGGCTTCGGCCTGGTGCTGCTGCTGAACCAGGGCGCCATCGACGCCATCCACCATCACGGTTCGGCCGACCAGAAATCGACCTTCCTGCCGAAAATGATCTCGGGCGAATGGACGGGGACCATGAACCTCACCGAGCCGCAGGCGGGCTCGGACCTGGGCCAGCTCAAGAGCCGGGCGGTGAAGAAGGACGACCACTACCTGGTGACCGGCCAGAAGATCTTCATCACCTACGGCGAGCACGACATGGCCGACAACATCGTGCACCTGGTCCTGGCGCGCACGCCCGATGCGCCGGCCGGCGTGCGCGGCATCTCGCTGTTCATCGTGCCGAAGTTCCTGGTCGGCGCCGACGGCAAGCTTGCTGCGCGCAACGACCTGCGCTGCGTGTCGCTGGAGCACAAGCTCGGCATCCATGCCAGCCCGACCTGCGTGATGTCGTTCGGCGACGACGGCGGCGCAGTGGGATACCTGGTGGGCGAGGAAGGCCGCGGGCTTTCCTACATGTTCACCATGATGAACAACGCGCGGCTCTCGGTCGGCATCCAGGGCCTGGCGATCGCCGAGCGCGCCTACCAGCAGGCTTCAGCCTTCGCCAAGACGCGCGTGCAGTCCAAGGACGACGGCAGCGACAAGCCGCAGCCGGTGTCGATCATCCATCATGCCGACGTGCGGCGCATGCTGATGACCATGCGCGCCCAGATCGAGGCGATGCGCGCGCTGGGCTACTACACGGCGGCCGGCATCGATGGCGCGTTGAAGCATCCCGACCGAGGTGCTGCGAAGAAGATCCAGGACCGCGTCGATCTCCTGATCCCGATCG
>DATGZZ010000915.1:0-5476 GCA_035296945.1 Reyranella sp. | reverse complement strand
GAAGGCCGTGGCAAGTGCCGCGTCGTGGCGCACCCCGAGATCGCGCAGGATGGCGCGGCGTTCCTCGTCCGGGCTGAAGGCGAGCCAGGCGCGGCCGAGCGCGCCGGTCAGGATCGGGCTGCACCGCTGCAGCGCGATCCGCTCGAAGGACAAGGGACTCTCCGGCGCCGTCGAATGGCGGATGGTGATGCCGCGGTGGCTGATCGTGCCGAGATAGAGCGGCCAGCCATGTTGCCGCGTGAAGCGTCGCATGTGCGGCGCCGCCGCGTCGACCAGCTGGTCGATGAAGCGGATGCCCTGGGCCAGGCCGAGCACGCGATCGGTCAGGCGATAGCCAAGCTGGCGCGATATGCGCAGCACATAGCCCAGCTCGATCAGCGTCTGCAGCAGCCGCACCACGGTCGGCCGCGGCAGCCCGGTCTCGGCGGTCAGCTCGAGGATCGTGCCGTGCGGCTGGCGACTCAGCGCCTCGAGGATGGCGAAGCTGCGACGGACGGGCTCGATGACGGGACGCGCCATGCCGCAGCATAGTCCGTATTGCGGACTTTTACGACTTTACAAGCGCCGTGGGCCGGGCCTGCGGCTAGCCTCCGCCGATGATCACAAGACGGCAAATCCCGGCCCTGCTCGGTGCGGCGGCGATATCGCGGACCGCATTCGCCCAACCGGCCAGGTTTCCATCGGGACGGGTCACCATCGTCGTGCCGTTTCCGGCAGGTGCGACCACGGACATCAGCGCGCGGATCTATGCCGAGCGCCTGTCGGCCCTGTGGGGCCAGCCGGTGGTGATCGACAACAGGGGCGGCGGCAATGGCATGCCGGCCGCCGAATCGGTGGCGCGCGCGAAGCCGGACGGCCTCACGCTGTTTGCCACCTCGGCCATGACGCAGGCGGTCAATCCCGCGCTCTACGACAAGCTCCCCTACGATCCGATCGAGGACTTCGCGCCGATCACGCGCATGTTCACCTTGCCCTTCGTCCTGCTGGTCGATGCCAAAAGCCCGATCAAGACCGCAGCCGAACTCACCGCCAGGCTGAAGGCCGAGCCGGGCAAGCACAATTTCGGCGCAGGGTCGCTGCCAGCCCGCGTCGCCTCCGAGCTCTACAAGCTCGCGGCCGGAGTCGAGGCGGTCTATGTCGGCTACAAGAGCAATCCGCAGGCCATCCCCGACGTCCAGGGCGGCCTGCTCACCTTCATGATGATCGACACGGTCAACGCCAAGATCGCCATCGACCGCGGCGCGCTCAAGGGCCTGCTGCTGAGCGACACCGAGCGCTATCCCCCGCTGCCCGACATCCCGACGGCGGCCGAGGCAGGCCTGCCGGAGGTTCTGCTGACGACCTGGACGGGCTATTATGCCCCCAAGGGCACGCCGCGCGAGATCGTCGACAGGATCAACGCCGACATCCGCGCCGTGGCGGCCCAGCCGGAGGTGTTGGCGCGACTTGACGCCATGGGCAGCACGCCCAAGCTCATGAGTCCGGACGAGTTCGCCGCCTTCACCGTCTCGGAGAAGGAACGCTGGGGCAAGATCATCCGCCAGGCCAACATCAGACTGGAATAGGAGATGGCCATGCAAGGATCGCTAAGTGGCAACAAAGGACCGCGCTACCGTCACAGCGCGGACGAGGGCGTTCCCTACGAGACCATCAGCGTCGACAAGCTGACGCCGATCATTGGCGCGGAGATCGACGGCATCGACCTCAGCAAGCCGCTCAGCAACCGCCAGCAGGACGAGCTGCACCGCGCGCTGGCCGAGAACTCGGTGATCTTCTTCCGCGACCAGCACATCACGCCCGACCAGCATCTGGCCTTCGGCCGGCTGTTCGGCGAGCTGCACGTCCATCCCGCCGCGCCGCACGAGCCGGGCAAGCCCGAGCTGATGATCATCCACGCCGACAAGGACAGCCCACGCGCCAACGGCGAGGGCTGGCACACCGACGTGAGCTGCGACCTCGAGCCGCCGATGGGCAGCATCCTCTACATCAAGACCTGCCCGCCCAAGGGCGGCGACACGCTGTTCGCCTCGATGTACGCCGCCTACGAATCTCTGTCGGATCGCATGAAGACGTATCTCGAGGGCATGACCGCCATCCACGACGGCGAGCAGGTTTATCGCGGCCTCTACAGGAACTTCGGCGTCGCCGACAAGCCGCAGTATCCGCGCGCCGAGCATCCGGTGATCCGCACCCACCCGGTGACGGGCAAGAAAGCGCTGTACGTCAATCGCGGCTTCACCCGCAGCCTGGTCGGCGTGCCGCGCGACGAGGGCGACGGCATCCTGCGCTATCTCTACGAGCACATGGAGAACCCGCTGTTCCAGTGCCGCTTCCGCTGGCGCGAGAACTCGATCGCCTTCTGGGATAATCGGTGCGTGCAACACCGCGCGATGTGGGACTACTGGCCGCATACGCGCAGCGGAAACCGGGTTACAGTAGCGGGCGACAAACCCTACTGACGTCGGCTCCTTTCGCGGGCGCCGGCCACGCGAAGAAGGCCGTTCTTGTTAGTGATCTTCGACTGCGACGGCGTGCTGGTCGACAGCGAGCCGCTCGCCTGCGCAAGCTTTTCCCGCGCGCTCAAGGCGCAGGGCCTCGACTGGTCGGTCGAGGAAACGATGCGCCGCCTGATGGGCCGCTCGCTCAAATCCTGCGTCGAGATCTGCGAGGCCGAGCTCGGTCGCAAGCTGCCCGACGACTTCGTGGAGACGATGCAGGCGATCACCTACCAGAGCTTTCGCGATGCGCCGCTGCAACCGGTCGCCGGCGTGAAGGACGCGATCATAGCCTTGCAGAAGGCCGGGCTCGACACTTGCGTCGCCAGTTCCGGTTCGCCCGAGAAGATGCGCTTCACGCTCGGCCTCACCGGTCTGTGGGATCTCTTCGAAGGGCGCATCTACAGCGCCAGCCAGGTGCCGCGCGGAAAGCCGTTTCCCGATCTCTTCCTGCGTGCCGCGCTCGACATGAACGTGCAGCCCTTCGACTGCGTCGTCGTCGAGGACTCCGTGCCGGGCGTGCAGGCCGCGCGCTCCGCCGGCATGCGCGCACTCGCCTATGCCGGCGAGCCCTACGCCAACCGGGCCGCGCTCGAGCAGGCCGGCGGTGAGGTGTTCGAGGCCATGAAGAAACTGCCCGGCCTGGTGCTCGAATGACCGGCTCCTGGTCGATGGGAACGGCCAAGGGCGAGCGCGTGATCGTGGTCGGCGCCGGCATGGCGGGTTTGGTCGCGGCGCGGCTGCTGCACGATTCGGGCTTCGCCGTCACCGTGCTCGAGGCGCGCAAGCGCATCGGCGGTCGAACCTGGACCGACGATTCGCTGGGCGCGCCGCTCGATCTCGGCGGCTCGTGGGTGCATGGCGTCGACGGCAATCCGCTGGCGCTGTGGTGCGACAAGCTCGGCATCGGCCTCGTCGAATCGCAGGGCGATCGGCTCCTGATCGACGACCGCGCGACGGCGCCGACGCGCGAGGGCCAGCGCAAGCGGGCGATCGCGGGGCGCATGGCGTTCAAGGCCGCCATCGAATGGGCGAGCTGGCGCAGCAAGGCGATGGCGCGCGTCTGGGGGCCGCGCTCGATCTCGGTCAAGCAGGCAGTCGATCCGCTGCTGCATGCCTCGTGGCTGCCCGAGGTCGACAAGCTGGTCATCGGCACCTTCATCGAGATGTGCGAAGGCGTGCAGGGCGCGCCCTACGAGGCCATCTCGGCCGAGGAGTGGTTTCCAACGGAAGGCTTGGAGCGCAATGCCCAACCCAAAGGCGGTTTTCGCACGCTGCTCGAGGACGCCGCCCAGAACATGGCGATCCGTTTCGACGCCGCCGTCCAGCGCATCGTCTGGAGCGACGCCGGCGTCGCGGCCATCCTGGCGAGCGGCGAGAAGATCGAGGCCGACCGCGCCCTCATCGCCGTGCCGCTCGGCCTCTTGCGCGCCGGGCTGCCGGCGCTCGATCCGCTGCCGCCCGAGGACCAGCAGAAGGCGATCGGCCGCCTGGGCTACGGCGCCGGCATTTTAGGCAAGATCTACCTGCGCTTTCCCAAGCGGTTCTGGCCGGATCATCCGAAGTGGTTCGGCCGCCTGCCCGACGCGCCCGACAAGCGCGGCACCTTCAATACCTGGGTGAGCCACGAGCAGGAGACCGGCCGGCCGATCCTGCTCAGCTTCAGCAACGGGGCGACCGCGGCGCACCTTGACCGTGCGGCGAGCGATGCCGAAGTAAAGGACGTGGCGATGGCCTCGCTGCGCAAGATGTTCGGCGATGCCGTCGTCGAGCCGGAAGCCATGGTCTATCCGCGCTGGCTGAGCGATCCCTGGTCGCGCGGTGGCTATTCCTATCCGGGCGTCGGCAGCGCGCCCGAGGATCGCGAGGCGCATGCCCGGCCGCTCGGCCGGCGGGTGTTTTTTGCCGGCGAGGCGACCGAGCCGGTCGAGTATGGCACGGTGCACGCGGCCTTGTGGTCCGGCGAGCAGGCGGCGGAAGCGATCTTCAGGGTCGCGACCGGAACGGACGCCAGGACCGATGCGCGGCCGTGGTCCGGCGCACGCACGGGCGCCGGGCGGCATAATAGGTAGATCGATGAGACAACAACGGTGTCATCCCGAGCGTAGCGAGGGACCTTTCCGGCGGCTCCAAAGGTCCCTCGCTTCGCTCGGGATGACAGGGAGTGAACTATGACCCTCGCCAACATCCTGTTCGTCCTGGTGATCGTGTCGGGCCTGGCGACGCTCGGCATGCTGTTCGTCGGCCTGTTCAGCATGGCCCGCAATACCGAGAACACCGTCGAGGGCGGCAAGCGCAGCAACCGCTTCATGTGGTGGCGGGTGCGGCTGCAGTTCCTGACCATCGTCCTGATCGTTCTCTGGTATCTTGCCAGCCGGAGCTGAACCGATGGTCACGTTAACCCGCATCTACACGCGCGGCGGCGACAGCGGCCAGACCTCGCTCGGCCGCGGCGAACGCGTGGCCAAGCACGATCCGCGGGTAGAAGCCTACGGCACCGTCGACGAGGCCAACTCGGTGATCGGCCTGGCGCGCAGCGCCATCGACCGCACGCCGCTGGGCGTGCCGCACCATGCCCAGGCCGACGCCATGCTGGCCCGCATCCAGAACGACCTGTTCGATCTCGGCGCCGACCTCTGCACGCCCGAGGGCGAGGCCAAGCGCGGCGAGCAGGCGCTGCGCATCGTGGCCTCTCAGGTCGAGCGCCTGGAGCACGAGATCGATGCCATGAATGCCGAGCTCGAGCCGTTGAAATCCTTCATCCTGCCCGGTGGCAGCGAGGCCGCGGCCTGGCTGCATCTCGCCCGCACCGTCGCGCGCCGCGCTGAGCGGCGCATGACGCAGCTGGCCGCCGAGCAGCCGATCAACCCCGAGGCGATCAAGTACATCAACCGCCTGTCCGATCATCTGTTCGTGCTGGCGCGACGGCTGAACGACAACGGCGCCAACGACGTGCTCTGGGTGCCCGGCGGCGGCCGTTG
>DATGZZ010000914.1:0-4637 GCA_035296945.1 Reyranella sp. | reverse complement strand
CGTGGCGCCGGATGCTCGCGCCGACATGAAAGCGCTGATCATCGATCCGGCGGTGCATTCGCTGGGCGGCCATCACTTCAACGCCGTGCAGCGGCTGCAGGACGAGCTCGCCGGACTGGGCGTGGCCGCGCCTTGCCTGGGCTCGGCCTATGCCGATGGCCGCGTCGTCGAGGAGCTCGCCTGCACGCCGACATTCACGCGCTCGGTGTACGGGCGGGCGTACGCAACGCCTGCCGAGTTTGCGGCCAGCGTCGAGGAAACCGGCCGCCAGTTGGCCGAGGCGATGCGCCGCTCGGGCATGCCCGATCTCATCATCCTGCCGTGCTGCGATCAGGTGTTGGCGATGGCGCTGGGGCGGCAGCTGAAGCGGTCCTGGTCACGGCCGCGGCCACGCGTCCTGCTGTGGCTGCTGTACGGACCGCATCACCTCAGGGCGCCGGACGACCCCGCGGCGGCAGGCCTGGTCGGCGAAGCGCGCGCCGCCTTCTCCGAATTGTTGGCCGGCGCCGGCAGCATCGAGGCCTATTGCGAGACCCCAGCGATGGCCGACCTCTATCGCAACCTCGTACACTTCGAAGTCGGCGTCATGCCGGGCCCGGGACTGCCCGCGCGCGCCCGCGCCGCCAGGGCGGCAAACGCGCGACCGGTCGTCTCCTGCATCGGCTTCGCCAATCGGGCCAAAGGCTATCGCCTGCTGCCGCAGGCCCTGCAGCATGTCCTCGACCGTCATGGCGAGGTCAGGTTCATGATCCATGGCATCGTCAAAGGATCCGATGCCGAGGCCGACCAGCCGCTGTTCGATCGCCTGGCCGAGCTCAGCGAGCGGGTCGAAGTCCGCCAGGAGGTGCTTGCCGCCGACGAGTATCTGGCCCGGTTGGCCGAGGCCGACCTGTTGCTGCTGCCCTACGCTCCCGACGTCTACCGCCGGCGCGGTTCGGGTGTGTTCACGGATGCCCATCATGTCGGCATACCCGTCGTCGCCCCGAAGGAGTGCGCTTTTGCCCGGCCGGCCTTCGAGGGAGGTTGGGGCGTGGCGATGAAGGCCTATGACGGCAAAAGCCTTGGTATTGCGGTCCTGGAGGCTCTCGATCGACTGGTGCCCCTCGGTGCCTGCGCGGCCGAGGCCGCCGGCCGGGTGCGGGACGGTCTCGGCTGCGTCCTCAGCGCCTCGGTCGAAGGCCAGCCCGGCAGGTCCTCCGGCTTGGCCGGCCTCCTGCGCCGGTTCCGGCCGGGAACTACCCCAGGATCTGCCTAAGTTCGGCTCGAATCCCGGTGCATTGAGCGCCATTATGATAAGTTCCAGTGGTGTAGCGGAAACCACCTTCAACCGTGGTTTTTCAACGAGATAGGACCCAGCGCTCAATGTTGCCGGCAAGGCCATCCCAGAAGCGGACTTCGGAGCTGACCGCAGCACTCGCCCGCTGTCGCCACGCGCTGATCGGCATTGGCGTCTTCACGGCGGCCATCAACCTGCTGCAGCTCACCGGCCCGCTGTTCATGATGGAGGTCTACGACCGCGTGCTGCCCGGCCGCAGCGTGCCCACCCTGGTGGCGATCAGCATCCTGGCGCTGGTGATGTTTGCCTTCCAGGGCCTGCTCGACGTCGTGCGCAGCCGCGTGCTGGTGCGTATCGCCGCCTCGGTCGACGAGACGCTGAGTCAGCGGGTTTTCGACCTCGCCACGAAGCTGCCGCTCAGGGCCATCACCCCGCCCTCCTTCCAGCCGGTGAACGACCTCGACCGCATCCGCTCGTTCATGTCGACCGTCGGGCCGGCGGCGTTCTTCGACCTGCCGTGGATGCCGCTCTATCTCGGCATCTGCTTCATGTTCCATCCGCTGATCGGCTGGACGGCGACCGTCGGCGGCGTGATCCTGATCGGCATCACCATCGCCACCGAGTTCCTGAGCCGCGAGCCGGCACGCGAGGCTGCCTCCGTGGCGGGCGACCGCATGGGGCTCGCCGAAGCGAGTCGGCGCAACGCCGAGGTCGTGCAGGCCATGGGCATGTCGACCCGACTGAACGCGCTATGGCACCACCACAACCGGAAAAACATTGCCGCCTCGCAGCGCGTCGCCGACATCTCCGGCGGCATGGCCGCCCTCTCCAGGATCCTGCGCATGATCCTGCAGTCGGCCGTGCTGGGCATCGGCGCCTGGCTGGTGATCAACCAGCAGGCCACTGCCGGCATCATCATCGCAAGCTCGATCCTGACCTCGCGCGCTCTGGCGCCGGTCGAGGTCACCCTCGCCCATTGGCGCAGCTTCATCTCGGCGCGCCAGAGCTGGCGGCGGCTGAACGGCCTCTTGGGCTCGATACCGGCCGAGCAGCCGCGCATGGACCTGCCGACGCCCAAGGAGACGCTGACGCTCGAGGCGGTCGGCATCAACCCGCCCGGCACCAACCGCATCGTCGTGCAGGGCGCCGCCTTCCAGCTCAAGGCCGGCCAGGGGCTGGGCGTGATCGGCCCCAGCGCGTCCGGCAAGTCCTCGCTGGTGCGCGCGATCGTGGGCGTATGGCCTGCCATCCAGGGCAAGATCCGGATCGATGGTGCGGCCATCGACCAGTGGACTGCCGAATCGCTCGGCCCGCATATCGGCTACCTGCCGCAGGATATGGAGCTGTTCGCGGGCAACGTCGCCGAGAACATCGCCCGCTTCGAGCCCGGGGCCTCGTCGGAAAAGGTGATCGCCGCGGCCAGGGCGGCCAGCGTCCATGAGCTGATCCTGGCACTGCCCAACGGCTACGAGACCCAGGTCGGCGAATCCGGCAATTCGTTGTCGGCCGGCCAGCGCCAGCGGATCGGCCTGGCGCGCGCGCTCTATGGCGATCCCTTCCTGGTCGTGCTCGACGAGCCCAACTCCAATATCGACCGCGAGGGCGACGAGGCGCTGACCAAGGCCATCCTCGGCGTCCGCGCCCGCGGCGGCATCGTCGTCGTGGTCTGCCACCGGCCGTCGGCGCTGGCCGGCGTCGACATGGTGCTGGTCATGCTGAACGGCCGCCAGCAGGCGTTCGGGCCGAAGGAACAGGTCTTGCAGCCGCCGCAACAGCAACAGCCGGCGGCAATGCCGGCCGCACGCCTGCTCCAGCCGATGACGGTGCATGCCGGCGGCCGACCGCAGGAGAAGGCTCCGTGACCGTCCAGCAATCGCTTCGCGGCCATCTCGGGCTCGGCCTCGCTGCCGTGGCCGTCCTGGTGTTCGTCATCTTCGGCTGGGGCACGCTCAGCGAGATCTCGGGCGCGGTCATCGCGCCGGGCAAGCTGGTGGTCGACAGCAACGTCAAGAAAGTGCAGCACCCGACGGGAGGCGTGGTCGGCACCCTCAACGTCAAGGACGGCGATCGCGTCAAGAAGGGCGACATCGTGGTACGGCTCGACGAGACGCAGGCCCGTACCAGCCTCGCCATCGTCACCAAGGCGCTCGACGAGATGGATTCGCGGCAGGCCCGCCTCGTGGCCGAGCGCGACGGCGCCGACAAGGTCACTTTCCCGGACGAGCTCCTCGCCCGCCGCAACGAGCCCGAGGTGGCGCAGGCGACGGCCAGCGAGCAGCGGCTGTTCGAGCTGCGCCGCTCGGCGCGCGAGGGCCAGAAGGCGCAGCTCCTGGAGCAGGTCGACCAGCTCCGCCAGCAGATCCTCGGCAACGACGAGCAGGTGGCGGCCAAGTCCAAGGAGATCGAGTGGAACCAGCAGGAGCTGGGCGGCATCCGCGGCCTGTGGAAGCAGAACCTGGTGCCGTTCAACCGCGTGACCACCCTGGAGCGCGACTCGGCACGGCTGCACGGCGAGCGCGGCGCGCTGACCGCCTCGATCGCCCAGGCCAAGGGCCGCATCGCCGAGATCCAGCTGAAGATCCTGCAGATCGACGAGGACCTGCGTACCGAGGTCGGCAAGGAGCTGGCTGAGATCCGCGGCAAGCGATCCGAGCTGACCGAGCGGCGGGTGGCAGCCGAGGACCAGTTGAAGCGCATCGATCTGGTGGCGCCGCAGGACGGCAGGGTCTTCCAGCAGGCCGTCCACACGGTCGGCGGCGTGATCCAGGCGGGCGAAGTGCTGATGCTGGTCGTGCCCGACGCCGACGAGCTGATCATCGAGGCCAAGGTGGCGCCGCAGGACGTCGACCAGATCCATGTCGGCCAGCCCGCGGTCGTGCAGTTCGCCGCCTTCAACCGGCGCACCACGCCCGAGCTGAACGGCGAGGTGATCGGCATCGGCGCCGACATCACCCAGGACGACAAGCGCAACGAGGCCTACTACGCGGTGCGCATCCGCATCTCCGACAAGGAGCTGGCGCGCCTGGAAGGCCTGCAGCCGATGGCCGGCATGCCGGTCGAGGTCTTCATCAAGACCTCGCCGCGCACGGTGGTCTCCTACCTCACCAAGCCCCTGCGCGAGCAGATCGACCGGGCGTTCCGCGGGCGCTGAAGCATTCCTCCCCATCGTCACAGGCGATGGGGAGGAATGATTCCTTCGTCAAGTCAGGCGAATGAAGTCGTTGCCGGCAAAGGGGCGGCTCCCCTGCCTGGCGTTCGCGCCGTCGTTGCCGCCTTCCGCACCGGTATTGCCCTCGACGGTGTCGAACGTCGCATCGTTCAATCCCATGACGAAGCCGGTGTGAGAGAAGCTCGATCCGTT
>DATGZZ010000913.1:0-3155 GCA_035296945.1 Reyranella sp. | reverse complement strand
CGCGCGCACGGTCGACCTGCCGATCCAGCAGGCGACCAAGTTCGAGCTGGTCGTTAATCAGAAGACGGCTCGGTCGCTTGGCCTTACCCTGTCGCCCATGTTCCTCACCCGAGCCGACGAGGTGATCGAGTGAAGCGTCGCCTGGTCCTTGGCGCCGCCGCATCACTGGCCTCCACCAGCGCGTGGGCGCAGACGCCCGAGCGGCTGCGCAAGGTCGGCGTGCTGATCGACGGATCGGCGCCCCATCGCCTGCCGGACGTGCTGCGCACCAGCCTGACGGGCCGCGGCTGGGTCGAGGGCCGCACCATCGCCTTCGACGTGCGCTACGCCGATGGGCAGCCGGCACGCGCCGCCGAGCAGGCGGCCGAGCTGGTGAAGGGCGAGGTCGACATCATCGTCGCCCATTTCACGCCTACGGTGCGCGCGGCGATGGCGGCGACCAAGACCATCCCCATCATCATGGCGCCGGCCGGCGCGCCGGTGGAGACCGGGCTGGTGGCGAGCCTCAGCCGACCCGGCGGCAACGTCACCGGCGTCACCAACATGGCGGCCGAGCTGGGCGGGCGGCGCCTGCAGCTCCTCAAGGACATGATCCCGAACCTCGGCCGAGTCGCCGTGCTCGCCTCCTCGCACGACGCCTTCACGAAGCCTTTTCTTGCCTACCTCGAGGAGGCGGCAAAGAGCGGCGGCCTGCAGCTCGATCCGGTGCCGGTCGCCGGGCCCGCCGACTTCCCGGCGGCCTTCGCCAAGATGGCTGAGACGCGCGCCGGGGCGGTGCTGATCCAGGGCGTGTTCAATTCTCATCGCGCCGCCATCGTCGAGAGCGCCTCGAAGCAGCGCCTGCCCACGATGTGGTTCGACCGACAGGCCGTGGTGGCCGGCGGCCTGATCTCGCTGTCGGCCAATACCAACGACATCTTCGAGCGCGCCGCCGCCATGACCGACAAGGTCCTGAAGGGCGCCAAGCCCGCCGACCTGCCTGTCGAGCAGCCGTCGATCTTCGAGCTGGTGATCAACCTCAAGACCGCCAAGGCACTCGACCTTTCCCTGCCGCAGTCCGTGCAAGTCCAGGCGGACGAACTGATCGAATGAAGCGCGGCCTGTTCCTCAAATACGTCGTCCTGTTCGTCGGCCTGGTCGCCGCCGTGCTGGCGATCAATTCCACGCTTGGCCTGTGGTTCGTCTACCAGGAGAACCGGCGCGCCTCGATCGAGGTCCAGCACGAGAAGGCCGAGGCCGCCGCGCAACGCATCGAATCCTTCGTGCGCGAGATCGAGCGCCAGATCGGCTGGGTGGCGCAGGCGCAATGGGCGTCGCTGCCGGTCGAGCAGCGGCGCTTCGACTATGTCCGGCTCATGCGCCAGGTGCCGGCCATCACCGAGCTGGTGCAGATCGACCGCCAGGGCCGCGAGCAGCTCAAGGTCTCGCGGCTGACCATGGACGTCGTCGGCAGCGGCACCGACCTCTCCAAGGAACCGGCCTTCATCGGAGCGATGGCCAACCGCGTGTGGTTCGGGCCGGTCTACTTCCGCAAGGAATCCGAGCCTTACCTGACCATGGCCGTGGCCCATGGCGGGCGCGGCGGCGTCACGGTGGCCGAGATCAATCTCAAGCTGATCTGGGATGTCGTCTCGCAGATCAAGGTCGGCAAGGACGGCTACGCCTACGTCGTCGGCCCGCAGGGCCGGCTGGTGGCGCATCCCGACATCTCGCTGGTGCTGCGCGGCACCGACATGCAGCGCCTGCCGCAGGTGGCGGCGGCACTCGCCGCGCCCGAGGCCAACAACAGCGAGATCGACGCCACGAACCTCGCCGGCGTCTCGGTGCTCTCCGCCCACGCTGAGATCCCGGCCCTGAAATGGCTGGTCTTCGTCGAGGTGCCGACCATCGAGGCGCAGCAACCCGTCATCAATGCTGGCCTGCGCGGCCTGTCGCTGCTGGTGCTGGGCCTGCTGATCGCAGCCTTGGCCGGCGCGCTACTGGCGCGCCGCATGGTGGTGCCGATCCGTGCCCTGCAGGCCGGCGCCGAGCGCATCGGCAGCGGAGAGCTCGGCCATCGCTTGTCGATCAAGACCGGCGACGAGCTGGAGTCGCTCGCCAATCAGTTCAACCGTTCGGCCGCGGCGCTGGAGGAATCCTACGCCACGCTCGAGCAGCGGGTTGTCGACCGCACCCGCGAGCTCACCGAATCGCTCGAACAGCAGACCGCGACAGCGGAGATCCTGCGCGTGATCTCCTCCTCGCCGACCGACGTCGACCCCGTGCTGCAGGCCGTGGCCGACGCGGCGGCCGGCCTGTGCCGCGCCGACGAGGCCGCCGTCTTCCTGTTCAAGGACGGCGCCTATCGCTGGGCGGCGTCGGCGCATATCGCCAGCACCTATGTCAATGTCGTGAAAGGCGAGGTCTTCACGCCCGGCAACGACAGCCTGGTCGGCCGCACGGCGCTGCAAGGCACGGTCGTGCAGATCGAGGATGCCCCGAACGATCCCGAATACGGGCGTCGCGACTTGGCGCAGCTGGGCGGCGCACACACGCTGATCGGCATTCCCCTGCAGCGCGAGGGCGACACGATCGGCGTCATGGTGCTGACGCGCCGGCACGTCGAGCGCTTCACCGACAAGCACATAGAAATCCTGAAGGTCTTCGCCGACCAGGCCGTGATCGCCATCCAGAACGTCCGGCTGTTCACGGAATTGGGCGAGTCGCTCGAGCAGCAGACCGCCAGTTCCGAGATCCTGCAGGTCATCTCACAGTCGCCGACCGACGTGCAACCGGTGCTGACGGCTGTCGTCAAGGCCGCCGTGCGCTTCTGCGGCGCGGTCGATGCGACAATAACCTTGCGCGAGGGCGACGAGTTCGTGGTCGCCGCCCATGATGGCATCCTGCCATCGTCCATTGGCATGCGCCGCCCGCTCGATCGGGCAACCGGTGTGGGGCGGGCCATCATCGACGCCGAGACCGGCCACTACCCCGATATCGAGAGTCTCGATCCGGTCGCGTACGCCAGCGCGCAGGGTGTCGCCAAGGAGCACGGCTTCCGCGCCGCCTTGGTCGCGCCGATGCTGCGCGAGGACACGGCGATCGGCAGCATCGGCTTGTGCAAGATCGAGGCGGGCGCCTTCACGCCGCGCCACGTCGAGATCCTGGAGGCTTTC
>DATGZZ010000912.1:0-10859 GCA_035296945.1 Reyranella sp. | reverse complement strand
CCTGCGCATGTCGTTCGGCGAGAAGGAGATCGAGGACCTGATCCTGCCGTTCTTCTGCGTCACGGCCAACCTCACGACCTCGAATGCCGACATCCACACAGTGGGCCGACTGTGGCGCTGGCTGCGCGCCTCGGTGGCGATCCCGGGCGTCATCCCGCCGTTCAACGAGGCGGGCGAGGTCCATGTCGACGGCGGCGTCATCGACAACTTCCCGGTGCGCACCATGCGCCGCACCGGGCGCGGCGCCACGGTCGGCGTCGACATCGACACCGGCGGCGCGCTGGCGGCGGGTGCCGGCGTCATGGAACCGTGGTCGGCCTGGCAGTTCTTCCGCCGCCTGATCTGGAAGCGCAACGAGACCCTGCCGATCCCCTCGATCGTCGCCATCCTGCTGCGTTCCGCGCTGGTCGCCAGCGCCGCGCGCGCCGCCGAGGACCGCCAGGCGGCCGACCTGCTGATCGTGCCGCCGATGACCCACATCGACCTGCTCGACTGGACGAGCTTCGATGCCGCGATCGAGGTCGGCTATCGCACGACGATGGAAGCGCTCGACAAGGCCAAGGCCACGCCGGTCGGAGCGCGTCTGTTCCTCGCTTGACTTGGGCGACGCTTGAACGCGAGGATTTCGCTGCTGCCATCGCCTGTCAGTCGCACGCGGCAGGCTGCTCGTCAGAAGAGGAAGATCATGACCCAGTCGCCGCATCTCGCGACACTCAGCGAGCTCAACCACAACTACGTGCGCTCGGTCGACCAGGCCGACGTCCAATGGTTCGACCAGCACCTCGCCCAGGACTTCATGAACATCAACCCCGACGGCACGCGGCTCGACCGCGCCGGCTTCCTGGCGCAGGTCGGCCGCGGCTCGGTGGTCAAGGATATCCGCGAGCACGACGTGAAGATCCGCCTGCTGGGCGACTACGCCGTCATTCATGCCCGCACTTCATACAGGAAGCCTGACGGCACCGAGGGCGCGGGCTGGTACACCGACGACTGGCAGCTCCGGCCGGAGGGCTGGCGCTGCGTTTCCGCACACGTCAGTCGCTCGTAAACCAAACCAGTGTCCAGCAGCGCCGGCTGGCGGGTCGTCTTCGCCTGCTTTTTGTCCGCCGTGTTCGCCTGGGGCTTCGGCTTCTATGCGCACGGCATCTACCTGGTCGAGCTGCAGAAGGCGCGCGGCTGGTCGACCGGGCTCATCTCCTCGATCGTCACCGGCCACTACGTGCTGGGCGCCCTGCTGCTGCCGCGCATCGCCTGGGCGATCGGCCGCTTCGGGCCGCGCGTGGTTTTCCTGAGCGGCCTTGCCGTCACCGCCGTCGCGCTGCTGCTGCTGCCGTCGGTCGAGGCGCCGTGGCAGCTCGCCCTCCTCTATGCGTTGATGGCACCGGGCTGGAACGCCACCAGCCTGGCGCCGATCGCGGCTACCGTCGGCCAGTGGTTCGACCACAATCGCGGCCTCGCACTCAATCTGGCGCTGAGCGGCGCCACCGTGGCGGGCCTGGTGGTGGCGCCCGCGCTGCTCGCCATGATTCCCGCCCTGGGTTTCGCCGACGCCGAGCGACTGCTGGTGGTGATCGGCATCGTCGTCGCCGGCGCGGCAGTAGCGCTGTTCGTGCGCCGCGGGCCGCTCTCGCCCAAGCCGGCCGCGATGAGCCGGGGCACGTTGGCGCCGCTCAGGCACTGGGCCTTCTGGAGCATCTCTGCGCCCTTTGCCTTCGTGCTGATGAGCCAGGTCGGCTTCCTGACGCACCTGGTGCCTCTGATTGCCGACCGCAACAACGTCGATGCCGGGCTCGCGGTCGGCATCAACGCCTTCATGGCGCTGGTCGGCCGCGTCGTGCTGGGCTTCGTCATCGACCGGCTCGAGCCGCGCCGCGCCTCGGCGCTTTCCTTCCTGGTGCAGGTCGCGGCCATCGCCGTGCTGGCGCGCGCCGAGAGCGCGGCGGTGATCTACGGCGCCTGCGCCGTCTACGGCTTCTCCGTGGGCAACAACATCACGCTGTCGCCGCTGATCATCCAGCGCGAGTACGCCGCCGCCGACTTCCCCGCCATCGTCGCCCTGTCGACGGCGGTGGTGCAGATCCTCTACGCCTTCGGCCCCGGCCTGCTCGGCGTCCTGCGCGACGCCTTCGGCGGCTACGGCGTGCCGCTGGCGGTCTGCCTTGGCCTCAACCTCGCCGCCGCGGCGGTGATCATGATGCGGCCCCCCCATTCGTCGTCGGGCCTCAGCTCAGGAACCTGAGGCTGTTCACCACCTTGTCGATCACCTTGCGCGGCCCGTGGACACCGATGCCGACAAAATCCAGGGCGTCGGCCGGTGCGGCTTCGACGGCGGCGCGATTGTCGGCGTCGTTGGTGGTCTTGAACATTGCGTCGATGTAGATCGCGGGCCGCAGCCCCCGTGACAGGGCGCGCTGGTGGGTACGGCGCAGCTCGTCCGGCGCGGCGCCATAGACGAACACCGGCTCGCGTACCAGGGCGCTGTAGAAGCGGCCGGCGGCATCGCGGTAGGGCTCGCCCGCCATCTCGGGATTGCCGGCCATCAGCCCGCCCGTCAGGAAGGCCGCGACGTTGGCCACCTGCCAGACGGCGAGGTCGGTGCGCAGGATCAACGCAGTCTTGGTGTCATAGATCATGCACCCCATATCAGGCATGCTCTCGGGGGACGTCTTGAACGTTTGTGCAGCATGACCGGCGACCAGATCCGCTTCGACGAGCCGCGCTCGGGCGTGCAGCGCCTGGCGGCGCGCTTCGGCGGCCACGCCTACGATACGCATCGCCATGAGACCTACGGCGTCGGCCTGACCTTGTGGGGCGCCCAGTCCTTCCATTATCGCGGCGCCCTCAGGACCAGCCGCGGCGGCCAGGTCATGGTGCTGCATCCCGACGAGGCCCATGACGGCCACGCCACGGTGGATGCAGGCTTCGCCTACCGCATGCTCTACGTCGACCCGGCGGCGGTGTCGGCCGCGATCGGCGGCAACCCGCCCTTCGTGCCCGAGGTCGTGGCCGACGACCCGGTGCTGGCGGGCCTGCTGCGCGAGGCCTTCGCCGACTTCCCCCAGGCGCTCGAACCGCTCGCCGTCGATGCCGTGGTCGACCGCCTCGCGGGCCGGCTGGCGGCGCGCAGTGACGACCGCCCGCGCACCCGCGGCACCCCCGTCGCCCATCGCGCCGTGGCCTCTGCCCGCGACTTCCTGGCCGCCGAGGCGCACCGCACCGTGGCCTCGGAGGAGCTCGAGGCCGTGACCGGCCTCGACCGTTTCGCACTTTCCCGCCACTTCCGCGCCGCCACCGGCACCTCGCCGCACCGCTACCAGGTCGGTCGCCGGCTGGCCCGGGCGCAGAAGATGATCGCCGAAGGCGTGCCCCTGTCGGACGCCGCCGCGGCGACCGGCTTTGCCGACCAGAGCCACCTGACCCGGCATTTCGCGGCCCGTTTCGGCCTCACCCCCGGCCGCTGGGCGACTTTGGCGCGACAAAGCTGAGGGAACCACCCGCGGGTCCCGCCGTTTGAGTTCAAACGGAGAGTGGAGGCTGCGATGACCAATCCGCGTTCCACGGCCAGCATTGCCGGACATCCCATCCATCCGATGCTGGTGGCTTTCCCCATAGCGTTCTTCGTGGCCACCCTGGCCTGCGACATCACCTTCTGGCGGACCGGCGACGCCTACTGGGCGACGACGGCCCAATGGGTGCTTGGCGCCGGCCTGGTGATGGCAGCCTTTGCCGCCCTCGCCGGCGCCGTTGACGTGCTGGGCGAGCCGCGCATCCGCGCCCTGCGCGACGTGTGGTGGCATGCCGGCGGCAACGTGCTGATGGTGCTGATCCAGCTTGTCAGCTGGTACCTGCGCTTCACCGAGGGGCCGGCGGCCGTCGTGCCGACGGGCCTGATCCTGTCGGTGGTCGCGGTCGGCATCATGCTGTTCACCGGCTGGAAGGGCTGGCAGATGGTCTATCGCCATCATGTCGGCGTCTCCGACGAGCAGGACACTCCCCCGTATCGCCAACCGCGTCCTACCGCCTGAGCGCGATCGCCGATTACGCCCTGATCGGCGATTGCCGGACGGCGGCCCTCGTCTCGCGCGCGGGCTCGATCGACTGGCTGTGCCTGCCTGATTTCTCGAGCCCGTCGATCTTCGCGGGCCTGCTCGATCCGGTGCGCGGCGGCAGCTTCTCGCTCAGGCCGCGCGATCCTTTCTTCACCACCACGCGGCGTTACGTCGACCGCACCGCCGTGCTCGAGACCGACTTCACCACCGAGAGCGGCAGCGTACGCCTGCTCGACCTCATGCCGATCGACGACGGTGGCCGCACGCTGCGGCCGATGCGCGAGGTGCTGCGCGCCGTCGAAGGCATGGCCGGCACGGTCGAGATCGAGGTCCGGCTCGACCTGCGACCCGACTATGCCCGCCGGCGCGTGCGGCCGCGCCGGCGCGGCCGCCTCGGCTGGACCTACGCCTGGGGCGACGAGGTGCTGGTCGTGCACACCGACATGGCGTTGCGGCTGGAGGGCGACGCCCTGGTCGGCACGGTCACTCTTGGCGCGGGCGAGCGGCGCTATCTCAGCCTCGCCTACACCAAGAGCGATCCCGCCGTCCTGCCGCCGCTCGGCAAGCAGGCCGAGGAGCGCATTGCCGACACGATCCACTGGTGGCGCGAATGGGCCGGGCATTGCCGCTACGCCGGACCTTATCGCGAGGCCGTGGTGCGCAGCGCCGTGACGCTGAAGCTGCTCACCTACGCGCTGTCCGGCGCGATCGTCGCGGCGCCGACGACGTCGCTGCCCGAGGCGATCGGCAAGGGCCGCAACTGGGACTATCGCTACTGCTGGCTGCGCGACGCGGGCCTCACCACGCAGGCGCTGCTGGCGACGGGCTATCGCGACGAGGCGCTGTCGTTCCTGGGCTGGATGCTGCATGCCACGCGGCTGAGCTGGCCCGAGCTGCAGGTCATGTACGACGTGTTCGGGCGCACGCGGCTCGCCGAGAGCGAGCTGGTGCATCTTGCGGGCTATGCCGGGTCGCGGCCGGTGCGCATCGGCAACGACGCCTATCGCCAGCGCCAGCTCGACATCTATGGCGAGGTAGTGATCGCGGCCTGTGCCGCCCTGGCCGGCAATGGCCGCCTCGACACCGAATCGGCGCGCATGCTGGCAGGCCTGGGCGACGTGGTGTGCCGGCAGTGGCGCGAGTCCGATTCCAGCATCTGGGAAGTGCGCGGGCCGCTGCGCCACTACACCTTCTCCAAGGTGATGTGCTGGGCGGCCCTCGACGGGCTGCTGAGGCTGCACGATGACGGCGCGCTCACGCTCTCGCCGACGAAGGTCGAGGCGTTCGGCCGCGAGCGCGCGGCGATCGAGCAGGCGATCGAGCGGCGCGGCTTCAACGCCACCATCGGCAGCTATGCCAGTGTTCTCGACGGCGACAAGGTCGATGCCTCGCTGCTGCTGATGGCCTGCATCGGCTACAAGGACGCCAGCGATCCACGCATGCGCGCGACCTACGACCGCATCCATCGGCGGCTGGGCCGCAACGGACTTCTGTATCGCTACGAGCGCTTCGACGGCATCGATGGCATCGAGGGCGCGTTCGGCATCTGCGGCTTCTGGGCGATCGACAATCTCGCCAAGCGCGGCGAGCTTGCAGCGGCCGAAGGGCGCTTCCAGCACATGCTCGCCTACGCCAACGACCTCGGGCTCTATGGCGAGGAGATCGACATCGCCTCGGGCGCCGCCCTCGGCAATTTCCCACAGGCCTTCACCCATGTCGGCCTGATAAATGCCGCCGTCGCCATCGAGCGGGCACGCGCATGAACATGAGCCTTGTGTATGCGGTGCTGTGGGGGCTTCTGGCCACCGTGGCGATGACGGCAGTGCTGCGCGCAAGCCAAGGGTTCGGCTGGTCACGGCTCAGCCTGCCGCTTCTGGTCGGCACCTTTTTCACCGGCCAGCGTGATCGCGCGGTGGTGTGGGGTTACCTGATCTATGTCATCGGTGGCTGGCTGTTCGCCTTTCTCTACTTCCTGCTGTTCGACAGCATCGGGCTTTACACTTGGTGGTTCGGCGCGCTGGCCGGGCTGGTGCATGGACTGTTCCTGCTGGTCTGCGCCCTGCCCCTGCTGCCGTTCGTCCATCCGCGCATGGCCTCGGAGTATCACGGCGTGACGGCACAGCGGCAGCTCGAGCCGCCGGGCTTCATGGCCGTGAACTACGGCTACGGCACGCCGCTCACCACGCTCGCGGCGCAGACCTTGTACGGTGCGGTGCTGGGCGCGTTCGTGCAGCTCGCAAACTAGGCATCGAGCGGGAAGCATCCGTCGTCACCGAGTGCCGTCGCGGAAAACCAGCCGCGGCGCGTGCCGGCGAGGGTCGAGCCCATCAGGCCGCGCATCAACGGTACGTGATGCGCCGGCCCCATGAAGGCGTCGCGCAGCCAGCCGAGCGGCGCCAGCCGCGACTGGAAGAACGGCGTCAGCAGATGGCTGGCGCGGCGGTAGTAGCGCACGGACGGGTCGCGGCGCCGCTCGAATCGGATGAACGCGCTCAGCAGATCGGACGCGTCGTCGAGCGTTTTGGCCAGCATCCAGGCATCCATCAGGCCGAGATTGGCGCCCTGGCCGAGTTGCGGGCTGGTGCCGTGCGCGGCATCGCCGATGAACAGCACCGGCCCTGCGTTCCAGTGCGACAAGGCGACATGGCGATAGGTCGCGCGCGCGAAGTCGCCGGCGGCGGCACGGTCGATGATCGCGCCAGCCTCCGGCCACAGCGCCGTCGCGGCCCGGCGCCAGGCGGTGAGGTCGATCGTCTTGCTGCGGCCGAGCGCGCGGATGGGCAGGCTCCAGTACATCGTCACTTCGTCGCGGCCGACCGGCAGCAGGCCCATCATGAGCTGCGTGCCGCGCACGCGCTGGCGCAGCAAGCCCGCCGCGCCGATGCCGGCAAGGTCGGGCACGGTGGTCCACATGCAGCCCCAGGGATAGAGCGGCGCGCGCGCGTGCGGCAGCAGCCGCGCGCGCAGGCCTGAGTGCGCGCCGTCGGCCGCGACGATGAGATCGAACGGGCCGTGGCGCGTTCCGTTCTCCTCGACGAGGTGCGTCTTGTCGACGTCGACGATCTCCACGCCCGTGACCAGCCTGGCCGGCGACTTCAGCAGGCGGCCATGCAGGAGGTCGAACAGGATGGCGCGATGGATGCCGACGCCGTGCGCCAGGGGATGCAGGTCGGCATAGCGCAGGTCGAGGATCGAGCGGCCGCGATCGGTGCGTGCCTCGAGCCCGACGACGCGCGCGCCGCCCGCGATCGCGGCGTCAGCCAGCCCGAGCTGGCGCAGCACGGCGAGGCCTGTCGGCTGCAGCAGCAATCCGGCGCCGACCGGTTGCGGTTCGGTGAAGCGCTCGTATATCGTGACCCGGTGGCCCCTCTCCGCGAGCAGCGTCGCGGCGGCCTGGCCTGCCACGCCGCAGCCGACGACCGCGATGTCGAGGGGGCCGAGGAACTTGGTCATCGACCCAATATAACCCAAGTTATCATCCTTTGCAAGAAAGAAGCGGCACGAGGCCGCTTCTTATTGGAGCGTGGACCTCCAGGTCCGCGCTCCGGCATGACTACAGCCCGCCGTTCACCACCAGGCACTGGCCCGAGACATAATCGCTGTCGGGGCTGCAGAAGAGGTAGACCGAGCCGGCCGCCTCTTCCGGCAGGCCGCCGCGGCCGAGTGGGATCATCTGGTTCATGGCGGCGATGCGGCCGCCCTGCACGCCGATCTTGACCTTGCGGCCCTGGACCTCGATCTCGCCCGCCTCGCCCTCGTTCAAGGGCTTGGTGAGGCGGGTCTGGATGTAGCCGAAGGCCACGGCGTTCACCGTGACGTCGTAGCGGCCGAACTCCTTGGCCAGCGTCTTGGTGAGGCCGACGATGCCCGCCTTGCCGGCCGAGTAGTTCGACTGGCCGGCATTGCCGTTGACGCCCGAGGTCGAGGAGATGTTCACGACCTTGCGCACGATGCGCTTGCCCGCCGAGCGCTCCTTCTCGACCTGCTGGCGGAAATGCTGCTGGAAGGCGCGCAGGACCCGGAACGGCGCGGTCAGGTGGACGTCGAGGATGGCGTACCACTGCTCGTCGCTCATCTTCTGGATGACCGAGTCCCAGGTGTAGCCGGCATTGTTCACCACGACATGGCAATCGCCGAAGGCGTCGACCGCGGTCTTGACGATGCGGTCGCCGAAGTCGGGCTTGGCGACGTCGCCGTTGCAGGCCACCGCCTTGCCGCCCATCTTCACGATCTCGGCGATGGTCTCCTTGGCCGGCGCCTCGTCGATGTCGTTGATCACAACGCTGGCGCCGTCGCGCACCAGGCGCAGCGCGATTTCCTTGCCGATGCCGCGTCCCGATCCGGTGACGATCGCGACCTTGCCGTCCATCTGACCCATTCTTCTTTCTCCTCTTCGTCACGCTCCTCTCCCCCGCTAGGGGGAGAGGTTGGGTGAGGGGGTTGCACGAGCTGTCGAAGCCCCCTCACCTAGCCTCTCCCCCTAGCGGGGGAGAGGAACATGAGTTGCAATAACTAGCTCGCGGCCACGGTGGCGTGGCCCTGCAGCGTGTCCTGGCCGTTCTGGTTGGTGCACTTGACCTCGAGGTCGATCAGCTTCTCGCCGCCCTCCTCGCGCTTGCCCGTGACCTTGCCCGAGAGCGTGATGACGTCGCCCGGCCAGGTGATCGAGGTGAAGCGCGTGCCGAGCTTGCGGATGCGATCGCGCGGCGCATAGCTGGTGACCAGCCGGCCCAGGAAGCCCATCGACAGCATGCCGTGGGCGAACACGTCCTTGAAACCGAACTTCTTGGCGAAGTCGAGGTCGACATGGATCGGATTGTGGTCGCCCGAGCCACCGCAATAGAGCGCGAGCTGGTGGCGGCTGATCGGCGGCAGCACGATCGGCTTCAACATATCGCCCACCTTGACCTGGTCGAAGATCGGCGCCTTGGGGGTCGCTGCTACCATTTTCTCCTCCCTCACTTCTTGGCGGCGTCTGGGTTGCGCACGACGGTGATGCCCGTGCCCTTGGCAACGAGCTTGCCCGCCTGGTTCTTGAGCGACGTCTCGGAGACGACGAACCACAGGGCGCCGCCCTTCTTGTCGTACATGTCGGTCACCTTCTGCTGGCAGGTGATCTTGTCGCCGACATGGACCGGCGCGTAGTAGTCGTAGTGCTGCTCGCCGTGCAGGATCAGGCCGATATCGACGTTGAGCAGGCGGAGCAGCCCGCCCTTCTCGGGATCGTCGTTGGTGATCGCCTGCAGGAAGGTCGGCGGCACCGGCACGGCGCTGTAGCCGGCGGCCTTGGCCGCGGCCTCGTCGGCGTAGATCGGATCTTCCTCGCCGATGGCCTTGCAGAACAGCTTCACCTTGCCGGCTTCGACGGTGGTGGTGAAAGCCTTGAATTCGTGGCCGATCACTTTCTTGTCGAGCTGCATCGTGTGTTCACTCCCGTGTTGTGGCGTGCCCCCTCCCTACCCTCCCCCGTAAGACGGGGGAGGAGGTCTGATCATGAGCCCTCCCCCGTCTTACGGGGGAGGGTACGGGAGGGGGAAAGCGACCGACGTGCGCCGGCCAGTTACTCGAAGCGGCCGACGATGGCCACGCTCGACACGTTCTCGCGCGGCGCGCCGCCCAGGTTGTGGGTCATGCCGATGCGCGGGTCCTTGAGCTGGCGGGCGCCGGCGCGGCCCTGGAACTGCAGGTACATCTCGTAGAGCATCCTGAGGCCCGAGGCGCCGATCGGATGGCCGAAGCACTTCAGCCCGCCGTCGATCTGGCAGGGGATCTTGCCGTCGGCGTCGTAGAAGCCGTCGAGCACGTCCTTCCAGCCTTTGCCGGTCTCGGAGATGTGCAGGTCTTCCATGGTCACGAGCTCGGTGACCGAGAAGCAGTCGTGCACCTCGAACATCGAGACCTCGTCGCGCGGGTTCTTGATGCCGGCCTCCTCATAGGCCTTCTTGGAGGCGATGCGCGTGGTGTGGAAGTAGCTTCCGTCCCACGAGTTGTGGCCCGATTCCGAGCCGTTCGACACCGAGAGCTGCAGCGCCTTGACCGACACGATGTTGTGCTTGCCGAGCGACTTGGCGATCTCGGGCGTGGTCACGATGGCCGCGGCCGCGCCATCCGACACGCCGCAGCAGTCGAACAGGCCGAGCGGCGAGGCAATCATCGGCGCGTTCAGGATGGTGTCCATCTCGACGGCCTTCTGCAGATGCGCCTTGGGATTCTTGGCGCCGTTCTGATGGCTCTTCCACGAGACGTGGCCGATCGCCTTCTTGAGGTCCTCGCCCGACACGCCGTGCGCGGTCATGTAGGCAGTGGCGAGCTGGGCGAAGTTGCCCGGCGCGGTTCCATTGGCGCTCCACAGCGCCTGCAAGGGACCACCGCGGCCGCCGGGAAGGCCGCCGTAGCCGGTGTCCTTCAGCTTCTCGACGCCGAGAGCGAGGGCGAAGTCGGCCGCGCCGGAAGCCACGGCATAGCAGGCGCCGCGGAAGGCCTCGGTGCCCGAAGCGCACATGTTCTCGACGTGCGTCACGGGAATGTTCGGCAGACGCAGCGTGGTCGACAGCGGAATGCCGGACTTGCCGACATGGACCTCGTCGATCGCGGTCGAGAACCAGGCGGCGTTGAGCTGCTTGGCGTCGATGCCGGCATCGGCCAGGCACTCCTTGTAGGATTCGAGCATCAGCTCTTCGGCGCCCGAGTCCCAGCGCTCGCCGAACTTGGAGCAGCCCATGCCGAGAATCGCGACCTTGTCCTTGATACCCCGTGCCATGATTGGTCTCCTTCGTTGGGGTCAGACTATCACATCAACTCTTTGCTGGG
>DATGZZ010000911.1:0-2396 GCA_035296945.1 Reyranella sp. | reverse complement strand
GCCACCCAGACGCTGATCCAGAGGCCGGCCAAGAACATGCGCGTGGCCGTCGAGGGCAGCCTGCCGCTCGGCGTCACGGCCAAGGACGTGATCCTGGCCATCATCGGCAAGCTCGGCACGGCCGGCGGTACCGGCTACGTGATCGAATATGCCGGCCGCGCCATCCGCGAGATGACGATGGAAGGCCGCATGACGGTCTGCAACATGTCGATCGAGGCGGGCGCGCGCGCCGGCCTGATCGCGCCCGACGAGACGACCTTCAAGTACCTCGAAGGCCGTCCCTACTCGCCCAAGGGCGGCGCCTGGGACCTGGCGCTGGGCCAGTGGCGGCGACTGCCGAGCGACAAGGGCGCGATCTTCGACAGCCAGCTCGACCTCATCGCGGCGGACATCCCGCCGATGGTGACCTGGGGCACCAGCCCGCAGGATGCGCTGCCGATCACCGACGTCATTCCCGATCCGGCCAACGCGCCGGACGAGAACCGTCGCGAGGCGTGGACGCGCTCGCTCGCCTACATGGGCCTGACGCCGGGCACGCGCCTGGTCGACGTGCCGATCGACCGCGTGTTCATCGGCTCGTGCACCAACGGCCGCATCGAGGACCTGCGCGCCGCCGCCGAGATCGCGCGTGGCCGCAAGGTCGCGTCTGGCGTGTCGGCCATGGTCGTGCCGGGCTCCGGCCTGGTGAAGGCCGAGGCCGAGAAGGAAGGTCTCGACAAGATCTTCCTCGAGGCGGGCTTCGAATGGCGCATCCAGGGCTGCTCGATGTGTCTGGCCATGAACGCCGACCGGCTCGAGCCCGGCCAGCGCTGCGCCTCGACCTCGAACCGCAACTTCGAGGGCCGACAGGGTCGCGGCGGACGCACCCATCTGGTGAGCCCGGCGATGGCGGCGGCTGCCGCCATCAAGGGCACACTGGCCGACGTGCGCGACTACCAGTAGCGCCGGCCAACCTCATCGATCGAAAAGGGGCGGTGCAGCAATGCACCGCCCCTTCTTTCGCGGCACGTGCGCCAATGTGCTAGGATCGCCATAACGATTTCCAGCAGGAGACCGCCATGGCCAGCGTTCCGAACTCGGGTCCCGCCACTCCGCCACCACCGCCCGTCTGGCAGGCGCAGGCCACCGGCGCCGCACAGGTTGCCTATGGCGGCTTCTGGATCCGCCTCGTGGCCTACATCATCGACGCCATCCTGCTCACCCTCGTGGTCGGCGGCCTGGGATCGATACTGGGCTTCAACCTGATGGAAACCGACTGGGAGCGCCAGGATCCGCTCTTCAACCTGCTGTCCGTCGTGATCGGCTGGCTCTACTTTGCCCTCATGGAAAGCTCCGAGCGCGGCGCCACGGTCGGCAAGATGGCGTTGGGCCTGCGTGTGGTCACCAGCACCGGGCAGCGACTGAGCTTCATGAACGCGACCGGTCGCTACTTCGCCAAGATCATTTCCGCGATCATCCTCGGCATCGGCTTCCTGATGATCGCCTTCACCGACAAGAAGCGCGGCCTGCACGACATGATCGCCAGCACACTGGTCATCAAGGTCCGCTGATCCGCACTCCGTGAGCGTCCCGACCTCAGGCTCCGTTCCGCCACCGCCGCCGGTGTGGGATGCCCGGCCACCGGAAACGGCCGTGCACTATGCCGGCTTCTGGATCCGGGTGGTGGCGGCGATCGCCGACGCCATCGCGCTCTGGATCGTCTGGTCGCTCATCCTGCTGGTTCTTCCCGCCGATCCGATGGCGCCCCCGCCCGAGAACCAGGACTTCGAGGCCTGGCTCGACTATGCCGGCAGCCTGGTCTCGCCTCGCCAGATGATCGTGTACTCGCTGATCGTGTGGGCCTATTTCGCATTTCAGGAAAGCTCCTCGGCGCAGGCCACCCTCGGCAAGCGGATGATGGGCATTCGCGTCTCCAGCGAGAACGGGGCCCGGCTGAACCTCCTGACGGCCTCGCTTCGCGCCTGGCCGATCTATCTGCCCTCGGTTGCCGCCCTGGCCGGCACCGGCGTCAGCTCGCTGGTCGCCCTGATCGCCTTCATTTCCTGCATTGCCATCGCCTTTTCGGCGCGAAAACAGGGCCTGCACGACAAAATGGCCGGGGCAGTGCTCACCCGGCGCCAAGCTTGACCGGCAGGGCAAAAGCCCGTTTATTCCGGCGTTTCGCGAGGGATCTCATGGAAAAATTCACGACGCTGCGCGGCGTCGCCGCTCCGCTGCCGATGGTCAATGTCGACACCGATATGATCATTCCCAAACAGTTCCTGAAGACCATCAAGCGCACCGGCTTGAAGGAAGGGCTGTTCTACGAGATGCGCTGGACGGCTGACGGCCAGAAGAAGGATTTCATCCTCGACCAGCCGGCCTATCAGAACGCCAAGATCCTGGTCGCCGGCCCC
>DATGZZ010000910.1:0-9421 GCA_035296945.1 Reyranella sp. | reverse complement strand
CGTGGACCGAGTATTCGCTCTACACCACCGTCGCCGAGATGCAGGGCAACCTGTTCGACTATCACGTCGAATGGAACACCTGCTATGGCGCCAGCGTGCACCTGTTCTCCGAGCAGTCCTGCGTGTGGGGCGCCGACGATTTCGAGCGGCTGGTCAAGCTGCCCAACGGCACCGACCCTGGCGGCAAGTTCATCATCGTGCAAAGCCACGCGCGCATCCCGCTCGAGCGGGTACGCGAATACTGCTTGAGCTTCGCGGGCTAATCTGCCTCATTTCCTCCCCCGTCGTACGGGGGAGGATACAGGAGGGGGAAAGCCGCAAAGACGACCTCTCAGAAGAAGAGATCATGATCTGAAACGGCTACGACCCACCCTGTGGCTCGCCCCCTCCTGTATCCTCCCCCGTATGACGGGGGAGGAAAGAGAAGGCGCGCTGCTAGTTCTTGCCCTGAACGTACCGCCCCGCGCCGTCGCCCGCCAGCTTGCCCAGCACCGCCCCCGACACCAGGCCGGTGCCGCCGGGGTAGTTGTGATAGAACAGCCCGCCCACCAGCTCGCCGGCGGCAAACAACCCGGGGATCGGCGGACCGTCGGTGCTCTCGACCTCGCCCTCGTTGGTGATCTTGAGGCCGCCGAAGGTGAAGGTGAGACCGCAGGTCACGGCATAGGCCTCGAACGGCGGCTCATCGATCGTATTGGCCCAGTTGCTCTTCGGGACGGCAAGTCCGCGCGTGGAGCGGCCGTCCTTGACGGCGGGATTGAACGGCACCTCGGTCATCACCGCGGCGTTCCATTCCTTGATGGTCTTGAGGAACTGTTGCTCGTCGACGCCTTCCAGCTTCTTGGCCAGCTCCTCGATCGTGTCGGCGCGCACCTTGGTCATGCGCTTGATGCGGTACTCGTCGCGCAGGCGGTCGAGCACCTTGGAATCGAAGATCTGCCACGCGAACTGCTGCGGCTGGCTCAGGATCACCGCGCCGTACTTGGCGTAGGTGTAGTTGCGGAAGTCGGCGCCCTCGTCGACGAAGCGTACGCCGTTGGCATTGACCATGATGCCGAGCGGATAGGAGTGCTTCTGGAAGTTGTCGCCGACCTCGAGGTCGCCGAACTCGGGCGCATTCATGTCCCAGCCGACGGCATGGCCGCCCGACCAGTTGCCGTGGGCCTTGGCACCGATCGCCAGCGCCATGTTGATGCCGGCGCCGGTGTTGAAGCGCGTGCCGCGCACCTTGGCGAGGTCCCAGGTCGGCCCGAGGTAGCGCGTGCGCATCTCGGCGTTGCTCTCGAAGCCGCCGCAGGCCAGCACCACGGCCTTGGCGCCGATCCGGACCTTGCGCCCCTTGTGGCGGGCGATGACGCCGCGCACGACGCCGTCCTCCTCGATCAGCGACACCGCGGCCGTCTTGTAATGGATGGGGATGCCGGCCTTGACCGCGGCCTTGTGCTCGAGATCGACCAGGCCCGGGCCGCCGCCCCAGGCCTCGACCGCGAGGCCGCCCCAGAACTTGTACTTGCCGTTCACCTTGAAGGCCTGGCGGCCGTAAGAGGGCTGGAAGCGCACGCCCTTGCTGCGCATCCACTTCAGGGTCTCGAAGCTGCGGCCGATCAGGATGTCGGTGAGCTCGGGGTCGCAGCGGTAGTTGGTCACGCGGCCCATGTCGTCGAGGAATTCATCAGCCGTGTAGCGGCCGAAATCGACGTCGCGCTTCTCGTCCTCGGTGAGGTCGTAGAGCTGCACCAGGTCGTCGACGCCGTGGAACACCACGCGCATGGCGCCTGCCGTATAGGTGCTGTTGCCGCCGCGCTCTTCCTCGGGGGCGGCCTCCAGCATGGCGACCGAGGCGCCCGTTTCGCGTGCCGCAAGCGCCGCACAGGCCGCCGCGTTGCCCGCGCCCACCACCAGCACATCGACCTGGAAATCGTCCACTTTGGCACTCCTCTTGCCTGTAACCCTTCAGTCCTCATGCTGAGGAGAACGCCGAAGGCGTGCGTCTCGAAGCATGGGCCGCAGTCGAGGTTTGTGGCCCACCCTTCGAGACGCGGCCCGTCGGGCCGCTCCTCAGGGTGAGGTGTTCCTGTAGTCCGCTTCGGCGTTTTCCCTCAACCCGAACTATTCTAGAATACCGTTATGGGTGATCGTTTCGACCGTCTAGGGGTCCGGCATGCCAATGTCGAGGCCCTGCTGCGCAGGCCGGGCATCGGCCACAACAACGGGCCGACCTTCGACATGTCGTGGGAGGCCTGGGTGTGGCGCCGCGCCACCGCCAAGGCCTGGAAGACCCCCAAGCCCGAAGTGGCGATGATGCGCCTGAAGCGCGCCGAGCGCCTGGGCATCACCTACAAGGAACTGACGGCCGCGATCATGGACTCCGGCGCTCATCTCGGCGCCGCCGTGATCCCGCTGTCGCTGGCCGCGCGCGTGCGCCGCGGCCCCAACCGCGAGATCATCGCCGAGCCGCGCAACTCCGTCGCCGCCCTGGTTGCGAAATTCCGCGGCCGCCTGTTCGTGCTGGGCGACATCGACGCCGTGCCGGCCATGACCGAGGCCGAGCGCGCCGAGTTCCTGGCGACCCTCAACCGCGCCTTCGACGGCAAGGTCGAAGCGATCGGCTGGGGTCACGACGGCCCGGCCATCCGCAGGATGCTCAAGGCCAACGCGCTGCCGCACCAGGAGGCCTTCCTGGTCGGTGCCGGCATGGGCCATCAGGTGCTGGGCGAGTCCGCCGGCCTGCCGCTCACGAAAGACATCGAGACCTGGTTCACCTCATCTTGACGAGGCCTTCTCGTCTGTCTTTTCGGCGAGCCAAGTCTTGATCAAGGACTGGTAGGGTACATCGCGCTTGTTGGCGGCTACTTTGATGCGATCCAGGAGCGTTACTGGCAGCCGCAAGGAAATGGATGTCGTCGACGGCTTGAGGTTCGGCAGGCGCACACGTTTGGCCTTGCTCCAGTCGACATAGTCGCTGGAATCGTGGGTTTCCCAGAAGCGACGCTCTTCAGCCTCGCTGCGGAACTTAGGGACAGTCTTAGGACTCTTGCTCATAGCGTACCCGCTCTTTGCGATGCATGGATCTTGCGGAAATAACCCGAATCAACTTGTTGTCGTTGCGTAGCGTAAAGGTGACATGAAGCAGCCGTCCGGCGTCCGTCCGTCCCAAGGCGTGCAGCCTGAGCTCACGGACGCTATGGCCGACGTCCTCGCTGATCAGCAAGGGATCGTTGAAGAAGATCTGCTCAGCCTCGCCTTGGCTGACGTGGTGCTTTTCGACGCTCTTCCGCGCATTGCCTTCGTCCCAATCGAAGCCTTCGATCTGCTCCAAGTCGACCATTCTGTATATTATCATCATATACAGTCGTTACAACGGTTGAGTCCCATTGCCGTGGCGCGCTAATGAGGTTCGTATGACCTCCTTCACACCGCCCCTCAAAGGCGTCCGAGTCGTCGAGCTCACCCACACCATCCTCGGTCCGTCCTGCGGCATGATCCTGGGCGATCTCGGGGCCGAGGTGATCAAGGTCGAACCGGTCGACGGCGACCGCACGCGCAAGCTGAAAGGATTCGGCGGCGGCTTCTTCGGCTACTTCAATCGCAACAAGCAGAGTCTCGCGCTCGATGCCGACGCGCCCGAGGGCAGGGCGGTGCTGGTGAAGCTGCTGCAGTCGGCCGACGTCATGATCGAGAACTTCGCGCCGGGCTCGATGAGCAAGCGCGGGCTGGGGCCCGAGCATCTCGAGAAGATCAATCCGCGGCTGGTCTACTGCGCGCTGAAGGGCTTTTTGCCCGGCCCCTACGAGAAGCGGCCCGCGCTCGACGAGGTCGTGCAGATGATGGGCGGGCTTGCCTACATGACCGGCCCCTCGGGCCGGCCGCTGCGCGCCGGCACCTCGGTGGTCGACATTTTGGGCGGCCTGTTCGGCGCGTTCGGCACGGTGCTGACGCTGCAGCAGCGCAAGCACACCGGCAAGGGCGGGCTGGTCGAGAGTGCGCTGTTCGAATCGGTGGTGTTCCTGATGGGCCAGCATCTCGCCATCACCGCCATGAACGGCGCGCCGCCACCGCCGATGCCCGAGCGCGTGAGCTCGTGGGCGATCTACGAAATCTTCAACACCAACGACGGCCAGCAGGTCTTCATCGGCATCACCAGCGACGGCCAGTGGAAACGCTTCTGCGAGTTCTTCGGTGAGCGCGAGCTCGCCGCTGACCCGAAGCTCGCGACCAACAACCAGCGCATCGAGGCGCGCCCATGGCTGGTGCCCAAGGTCGCCGAGATCTTCAAGCGCTTTGGCAAGGACGAGCTCGAGCAGAAATGCCTGGAAGCCGACATCTCGTTCGCGCCCGTGGCGCGGCCGCAGAACCTGTTCGATCATCCCCACCTTCTGGCCAACGGCTCCCTGGCGCCGACCACCTTGCCGGGCGGGGTGAAGACGCGCCTGCCGCTGCTGCCGTTCCAGATGCTGGGCTGGCGGCCGCCACTCACCTCCGATCCGCCGGAAGTCGGCCAGCACAATGACGCGGTGCTGGCAGCGATCGGCTACGATGCCGCCGCCATCGCCGCGCTCAAGGCCGCGGGCATGCTGGGACCGAGGGTGCCATGAAGATCCGCCGGGTAGTCACGGGTCACGACGACAAGGGCAAGGCGGTCGTTGCCATCGACGAGGTCTCGCGCGACGTCGTGTCGTTCCGGCCGGGCGCCACCGTTGCCAACATCTGGTCGACGGCCGGCTTTCCGGTCGACAACAACGGACTCGCCGACACCGCCAAGGAGATCACCGCGACGACGCGGGCGGGCGGCACGGTCTTCCGCGTGATCGAGTTCGCGCCGGGCGTGGCGCCGCGCAATCACCGCACCGATTCCATCGACTATGCGATCGTGCTGGCGGGTGAGATCGACATGACGCTGGACGACCAGGTCGTCACCCTGCGGGCCGGCGACGTGCTGGTGCAGCGCGGCACCATCCACAACTGGATCAACCGGTCCGCCGCACCCTGCGTGATCGCCTTCGTGCTGATCGACGCCAAGCCGGTCGAGCACGACGGCAAGCCGTTGGCGGCGCACGGTTAGCCTTCTCGCGACACAGACGAAACATTTTTCCCGGCTGGCAATACGGCGAAGATACGGCAGGCCGATACAACCCGGGCGTCCGGCGAGGGCAAGACCGCTCCGCCTCACCGAAACCGGGGTCCCCATGTTCCAGCTGATCGGCAGCCTCCTGGCCTTCTTCGCGATCATTTCCGTGCTGGCCGGCTCGCCCTTCGCTGGCACCGTGTTCGCGCTGACCACTTTCATCTGGGTCGTCGTCGCCCAGCCGAACCGCCGCGATCATACGGCCGCCCAGGACGACGCCCCCTGGGGCTCGATCTACGAGGCCCGCTTCAGCCGCTGAGCGGCTTCCCTAGGCGCCAATTTCCGCCTGCGCCCGTTGGACCTCAACGGCGAGCGGTCCCAGCCCATCCTGACACGTCGCGCGATCGCCGGCCTTGGCCGCCCGTTCGAGGGTCTGCGCCGCATCGCCCAGCGCGCGGGCCCCCACCGCCAGCGCGCTGCCCTTCAGCCGGTGCGCCGCTGCCGCCAGGGCGGCGAGATCGCCCGCCGCCATCGCCGTCTCGATGTCGTGACGCGACTCCGACGCCGAGCGGCTGAACTTCACCAGAAGGTCGCGGCGCGCCGCCTCGTCGCCCTGCAGCCAGGGATCGAGCACGGCGGGGTCGATCGCGAGTGCATCGTCGCCGGCGGGATGCAGCCAGCGCTGCAGGGTGGCGCGCAGCCGCGGCAGGCCGACTGGCTTGGAGAGATAGCCGTCCATGCCGGCGGCGCGGCAGCGCTCGTCCTCGCCGCTCATGGCGTTGGCCGTCACGGCCACGATCGGCGTGCGCGGCCGGCCGTTGGCGGCCTCGAGCCGGCGGATCTCGGCGGTCATCTCGAAACCGTCCATCAATGGCATGTGCACGTCGGCGAAGACGATGGCGTAGCGGCCCGCGCTCCAGGCCTTCACCCCCTCACGCCCGTCGGCCGCCGAGTCGGCGCCGACGCCCAGCGCCTGGAGCTGGCGCACCAGCACCTCGCGGTTGATCGGATGGTCGTCGACCACCAGCACGCTGTTGCCGGCGACCCTGGGCGACGTCGGCAGCGCGTCGGTTGGCTGCTCGACCACCGGCAGGTCGACCAGCGGCGAATCGGCAGGGGCAGCCATCAGCTCCAGGATCACGGTGAAGGTCGAGCCGGCGCCGGGAGAACTTTCGACTGTGACGTCGCCGCCCATGAGCTGGGCCAGCCGGCGCACGATCGAGAGTCCGAGTCCGGTGCCGCCGTAGCGCCGCGTCGTCGAGCTGTCGGCCTGCGAGAACGGTTGGAACAGGCGGGCTCGCTCGGTCTCGTTCATGCCGATGCCGGTGTCGCTGACCGTGAGCACGACGTGGACGCGGCCATCGCCCATCGGCTCGGTGCGGGCGCGGATCATGGCGCCGCCGCGCTCGGTGAATTTCAGCGCATTGCCCAGAAGGTTGAACAGGATCTGGCGCACCCGCGTAGGATCGCCCAGCAGCACGTCGGTCGACCCCGGCGCAACCGCGGCAACCAGCGACAGGCCCTTGCGTTCGCCCTGCGGGTGGAACGTCGCCACGACGCTGTCGACCAGCCCGGTCAGCGAGAACGGCGTCTCCTCGAGTTCGAGCCCGCCTGCCTCGATCTTGGAGAAGTCGAGCACGTCGTCGATGATGCGCAGGAGCGCCTGGGCCGATTCGCGCATGGTCGCGACGGTGCGCGCCTGACCGTCGCGCACGCCCTCGGCCTCCAGCACCTCCATCATGCCTAAAACGCCGTTCATCGGCGTCCTGATCTCGTGGCTCATGGTCGCGAGGAAGGTCGACTTGGCCTGGTTGGCGACCTCCGCCTGCTCGCGCGACTTCTCGGCGGCGACCAGCGCGTGTTCGAGATCGCGCTGGCGGCGGCGCTCTTCGGAGACGTCGCTCACCAGCACGACGGCGCGGCCGTCGGAGGCGTAGTCCAGCGACACGCGCGCCCACTTGTCGGGACCGTAGGGGATGAGGGCGGGACGGCCGGAGCGCAGCGTCATGAGCTGGCGCTCGGCCCAGGCTTCCGGCGTTTCCCGGGGCGGCTTCAGCACTTTGGCGGCGTGGTGCACGGCGTCGCGCAGCACGACGCCCGGCGTCACGATCTCCGGGAAGCCCTGCATGAAGCGCCGGTAGGCCTCGTTGCACTGGACCAGGCGCTCGTCGCTGTCGAGGAAGGCGATGCCGTCGTCCATCGCTTCCATGGCGAGGATCAGCGCCTGGCGCGCCTCGACGGCGAGCTGGCGGGCGCCCTCGAGGTCGGTGACGTCGCGGAACATGCCGAGCCGCCAGCCATTGCCGAGCACGGTCAGCCGGAAGTGCAGCATGTGCTCGCGGCGCTTCAGCAGCATCCAGCCCTCGGTGCCCGAGGCGAAGATCTGCTTGCGCGCCTCGACGAACTCGGCGCGCTGCGCGGCATCCATCTCGCCGAAATCGCCGCGCTCGATCTGGTAATCGAGGATCGACCAGG
The DNA here is from genome assembly GCA_035296945.1 of Reyranella sp. Classification (GTDB taxonomy): domain Bacteria; phylum Pseudomonadota; class Alphaproteobacteria; order Reyranellales; family Reyranellaceae; genus Reyranella. The sequence continues at coordinate 1,881 of DATGZZ010000910.1, read as the reverse complement.
CGTCCGGCAGGCTCTTCAGGACCGCGCGATCGAGGTTGAGGAACTTGAGCGTCGCCTCGTTGAAGAACAGCCACTTGCCGTCGGCATCGTAGACCAGCAGGGCGTCCGGCATCTCGTCGAGCACGGTCTGCAGCGTGCTGCGCGAACGTTCGAGCTCCTGCTCGTGCGTCTTGAGCTCGGTGATGTCGCGATAGGTCACCAGCAGGCGGCCGTCGTTGAGCTTGTGCGAGGTGATCTCGAGCGTGAGACCATTGCGGCCGGTGCGCACGAACGGCTCGACGTCTCCGTTGTCGATGAAGGCCATGCGCCTGGCCAGCTCGGCTTCGATGTCGGGGACAGGACCGAAATCGCCGCGCGCGAGCTGGAAGCGGACGATGTCGGCGAGATTGACGGTGGTGGCGATGGTAACCGCATCGAGGTCGAGCAGGCGGCCGAAGGCGGCGTTGTGGAACAGCAGCCCGCCGTCCGGCGCGTAGAGCGCTGCACCGTCGCCCATGTTGTCGAGCACCGAGCGCATGGTGGAGCGCGTGCGCTCCTGCTCGGACTGCGCCTGGGTGAGGCGGCTTTCCTGCTCGACGATGTCGGTGAGGTCGCGATGCATCGTGAGCACGCGGCCGCCGGGCAGCGGCCGGTAGGTCACCTCGACGGTGCGGCCGGTGATGGTGCGCCGCCGCTCGGCCGGCTGGCCCGGCAGGTTGAAGCGCGCGGCGCGGCTGGCGATCCAGCCTTCCAGGCCGCCGGGCAGCGTCTCGAGCGGGCCGTAGTCGCCGCGCAGCGCGCGATGGCGGATGATGTCCTTGAAGGTCGGCAGCCCCTTCAGCACCTCGTCTGGCATGTCGTGCAGGCGCGCCATCGCCTTGTTCTGGTAGACCCAGCGCCCGTCGCCCTCGTAGAGCAGCGCGCCGTCGCTCATGTTGTCGAGCATGGTGCGCATGGTCTCCTCGGCGAAGGCGACGTTGCGATGCGCATCGTCGAGGCTCTTGGAGAGGTCGTGCGCGGCAAGATCGCGGGCGATCTCCGCGCGCGTGCGCTTGCGCTCGATATGGGCGAACAGGCTGATGATGACGACGAAGCCCAGCATGATCGCCGCCAGCCCCAGCGCATGCCGATCGCCGTCGAACAGCACCAGCACGCCCGCCATCGGCAGCACCAGCGAGGCGGCGGACAGCGTGAAGGTGCGCCCGTCGAGGCCGCGCGAGGGCGTGCCGCCGACGATCAGGCAGAGCGCCAGCGCCCACAGCGCGCGTTCCTCCTCCGCCCCCGGCAGGCTGGCGAAGAAGCCGCCCATCAGCCCGTTGGCGAACGAGGTCGGCACCGCGGTGACGGTGTAGAGCCAGCGCCAGCCGGCGAGACTCACCGCCGACGGATCGCGCCGGTAGACGACCTGGACCTGCCACGAGCCCCACACCGAGATGACGTAGATTGCCGCCGGCACCAGGAACATCCAGAGCGGCGCCAAGCCGGCGTAGAGTGCCGCCGCCGCCGCGCCGAAGATCGGCAGCGCCATCACCTTGGGCAGGGTCGGGATCTCGACCAGCCGGTGGGTGACGACGTGCTCGATCCGCTTGGGATCGATGCCGGCGATGTCCAGTTGGGCCATTCAGCCATGCTGGAAGGCCGACGTATCGACCGTGTGTCGCTGGCCGCGGGCCTTTGTATCGTACGTGTTGCCGTCACGAGGTGGGCGACATGTTGGCGACACAAAGTATCCGCTGCCGCAACCGGCGCATGCACCAGGGCGACCTGCACCGAGGAATTCGCCCGCGCCCACGGTGCCCTTGTCTTCAACAGGTCACGCCCCTGACGGCCATTTGCACCTGCGCGGCTTATGCTAGGTTTGCAGAGCAGGGGGCAGATTGGACAAACGTCAGCATATCGTCG
>DATGZZ010000909.1:0-5822 GCA_035296945.1 Reyranella sp. | reverse complement strand
AAGCGCGTGGCGTTCCAGAACTTGGTGGCGAAGTTGCGCGAGCCCTCGACGCGCGCCGGCGCAAGACGCAGGCGGCCGGCATTGTTGGCGGCGAGCGACGTCATGGTGAAGCGCAGGGCATCGGCACCGTACTTGTCGATGAGCTCCAGGGGGTCCATGGCGTTGCCCTTGGACTTGGACATCTTCTGTCCCTTCTCGTCCGTCACCAGGCCGTGCAGGTAGACAGTACGGAAGGGCACGTCCTTCATGTAGTACATGCCCATCATCATCATGCGGGCGACCCAGAAGAACAGGATGTCCCAGCCGGTCACCAGCACGTTGGTCGGGTAGTACTTCGCGAGCGCCTTGGTCTCCTCGGGCCAGCCCAAGGTCGAGAACGGCCACAGCGCCGAGCTGAACCAGGTGTCGAGCACGTCGGGATCGCGCTCGAGGGCGACGTCCTTGCCGTAGTGCGCGCGCGCCTCGGCCTTCGCCTCGGCCTCCGACATCGCCACGAAGATCTTCTTGTCCGGGCCGTACCAGGCCGGGATCTGGTGGCCCCACCAGAGCTGGCGCGAGATGCTCCATGGCTGGATGTTCTCCATCCAGCGGAAGAACTCCTCGCGCCCGCGCTCGGGCACGAAGGTCACGCGGCCGTCGCGCGCGGCTGCGATCGGCTGCTCGGCGAGCTTCTTGGCATCGGCGTACCATTGCTCGCTCAGGAAGGGTTCGACCGGCACGCCGCCGCGGTCGCCGTAGGGCACCGTGTGGGTGTGCGGCTCGATCTTCTCGACCAGGCCCAGCGCCTCCATGTCGGCCACGACCTTCTTGCGCGCATCGAAGCGATCCATGCCGCGATAGGCTTCCGGCGCCTTGTCGTTCAGGCGCGCGAACTTGTCGAAGATGCTGATCGCTTCGAGCTTGTGGCGGCGGCCGACCTCGAAATCGTTGAAGTCGTGCGCCGGCGTGATCTTCACCGCGCCAGAACCCTTCTCCGGGTCGGAATACTCGTCGGCCACGATCGGGATGCGCCGACCGACCAGCGGCAGGACGGCGTGCTTGCCGATGAGGTGCTTCCACTTGGGATCGTCGGGATGCACCGCGACGCCGGTGTCGCCCAGCATGGTCTCGGGCCGCGTCGTGGCCACGACGACATGCTCGTCGCTGTCCTCGATCGGGTACTTGAAGTACCAGAGATGGCCCCTCACCTCGCGCGATTCGACCTCGAGGTCGGAGATCGCGGTCAGCATCTTGGGATCCCAGTTGACCAGCCGGTTGTCCTTGTAGATCAGCCCGGCCTTGTAGAGGTCGACGAACACTTTCAGGACAGCGGCCGACAGGCCCTCGTCCATGGTGAAGCGCTCGCGGCTCCAGTCGCACGAAGCGCCGAGCCGGCGCAGCTGGTTGATGATGGTGCCGCCCGACTGCGCCTTCCACTCCCACACCCGGGCCAGGAACTCGTCGCGGTTGAGCAGCTTCTTGTTGGCGTCGCCCGGTGTCGCGCCCTCGACGGCGAGCCCGATACCCTCCTGCTCGAGGTTGCGCACCACGACCATCTGGGTCGCGATGCCGGCATGGTCGGTACCGGGCTGCCACAGCACGTCATCGCCCTTCATGCGCCGCCAGCGGATCAGCACGTCCTGCAGCGTGTTGTCGAGGGCATGGCCCATGTGCAGGCTGCCCGTGACATTGGGTGGCGGGATGACGATGCAGTACGGCGCCTTCGGTGATTCCGGATGCGCACGGAATGCGCCGCTCTGCTCCCACTCCGGGTACAGACGGGCTTCGATCTCCTTGGGGTCGTAGGTCTTGTCGAGCATTTCTCTGCCTTATAACGAAAAACGCCACGGATGGCGCCGTGGCGTTGGGTTCCTCGGGGCGCCTGGGGAGCTAGCGGCGGGTCAGCCGGACGATCTCCCTTTCGACATAGCGTTCGACGACTTGCGGCAGATTCTGGTCGAGCCATTCCTTGAGCATCGGCCGCAAGGTCTCCTTGACCAGCTCCTCGACCGTCTTGCCGCCGGTGCCGACCACCGGGCCCGGATCGTCGGCCGCCGGCTGGGGCACGCTGTCCTGGACGGCCTGGTTCAGCCGGGAAAAGGCCGATGCCGTGGTGGTCGCGGCCCCGCCGCCGACCAGCGAGTAATCGGCGGGCCGGGCCGGCTCGATCGAAGGCTGCGGCATCTCGGCGGCGCGCACCGGATCGATGCGCGGCAGCGGGATCGGCGGCGGCACGGTGTCCGACCTGGGCTCTTCGATGAGGTCGGTGAGCAGCAGCACGTCGTCGCGGCCAGCGGCGTGCAGCTTGGGCTCGCCCTCTGGTCCGATACGCGGCGGCGTCACCGCAGGGCGGCCGCCGGATTGAGCGGCCGCCTGCTGGCTGTTGACCTGAGCGCGCGCCTCGTCGTCGGAAATGATCTTCCGGATCGACGCCAGGATGTCATCCATCGACGGGTCGTTGGCGCTCTTGGGGTCAGTCATTACTTGCTCCCGAAGCCACCGCTGGTCGTGGTCGTCGGGGCTGGCGCCGGCGGCGGGCCCTGCGTCTCGCCGGCGGTCCCCCAGCCGATCCAGCGGGAGCCCACCTCGTTATAATAGCGCTCTTCGTCGTAATACTCGACCGGCAAGGCCATGCTGCGCGCGGTGAGCCGGCCGATGCCGGCCAGCACGCCGTAGTACGAGACCTGCACGTCGCGCCGCGCCTGCACCAGGCTGACCTGGGCGTTGAGCAATTCCTGCTCGGCGTTCAACACGTCGAGGGTGGTGCGCGAACCGACCAGCGCTTCCTGGCGCACGCCGTTCAACGCCACTTCGTTGGCGCGCACCTGGGCCTCGAACGAGGTGACGCGCGAGCGCGACGAATCGAGCTGGCGCCAGGCGCGGATCACGTTCTCGGCCGCCGTGCGGCGCGCGCTGTCGAGTTCGTTGCGGCGCTGGGCGACCAGCTCCTTGGCCTGGCGGATGCGCGACCATTCGCTGCCGTTCTGGTAGATCGGCACCGTCGCCTGCAGGCGCACGCCGTAGGTGTAGTAGCGGTCGGTCGGGACCTGCAGGTCGAACTGCTGCTGGATGACGCCGACCAGGTTGACCTGGGGCAGCAGGTCGCCGACGGCGGTGTTGACGCTGTAGTTCGCGGCTGAGATCCGATACTGCGCCGTCACGGCGCGTGGGCCCATGTCCATGGCGAGCGAGATCGCCTCTTCCTCGCTCACCGGCAGGCCGCCGATCAGCGGCATCTCGCCGAGCCGGCCCGGCCGCTGGCCGATGGTGCGCTGGAACGCCGCCTCGGCGATGCGCACCTGCGTCTCGGCCTGCACCAGGTCGGCGCGCGCGCCTTCGAGACGCGCCTCGGCCTGCGAGACGTCGGTGATGGTGAGTTCGCCGACGCGGAAGCGCTCGCGCGTGGCATCCAACTGCTGGATCAGCACGCGCACGTTGTTGCGGCGGGCATCGGCGATGGAGATGTTCTGGATCAGGTCGGCGTAGGACGTGACGGCGGCCAGCAGCACGTTCTGCTCGGTGTCGGCCAGTGCCGCGCGCTGGGCCTGGATGTTGGCCTGCGCCGTCTTGGTCTCCGCGACGGTCTTGCCGCCGCGGAAGATCGGCTGGGTCACCGTCAAGGTCGTGAACTTGCCGTTCAGGATGAAGAAGGACGGCGTCGTCCGGATCGGATACGAATCCTGCTCGACCTTGTTGTACTCGAGCGAAAGCGTGACCCTCGGCCGCCAGTTGGAGACGGCTTGGGCCAGCGATTCGTCGGTCTGGCGCAGGAGCGCCCGGCTGGCCAGCAGGTCGGGATTGCTGTTGTACGTGGTCGACAAGGCCTCGATCAGGCTCTGCGACCAGGCATTCGAAGCGGCCCCCAACCCGGCCGCGACGACGCACGTTGCTGCTGCGCGCGCGAGCCTCAAGCTGGGCCGGATACGCATTCGAGAACCCTCATTTGTGGCCGATAGCCTAACACTGGTCAGTTTCGATTTCCTAGTCCTAGAACTGACCAACCGCTGCGATCAAAAAGTGAAGCGCGGCGGCGGCGCGAATCCTGGCAGCGGGGGCGTTCCGGCGTCGAAAAGCGGCCGTCCCGAGGTCACGCCGCCCTCTTTGACGAAGAGTTGGGCGCTGCCCAGCGCGCCCGGCGGGCCGGCGACGATGGTCGCCATCCGTCCGCCATCCACAAGCTGCTCGAGGATCGCCGGCGGCACCTGGCGGACGGAGCCTTCGATCAGGATGACGTCGTAGGGGCCCGAGGCGGCGACGCCCGCCTCCAGCGGTCCGACCTTCTGCTCGACGCCGGCAAGCCCCAGCTCCTTGGCCGTACGCTCGGCGGCCGCAGCCAGTGCGACATCGCTCTCGATGGCGACCACGGACTTCACGAGCCGTGCCAATAGTGCCGCGCCATAGCCGCGGCCGGACGCCACCACCAGGGCGCGGTCGGTCTCGCGCGGCTGCAGGGTCTGGATCAGCCGCGCCAGCACCATGGGCTCCATCAGGAAGCGGCCGTTGCCGAGCGGCACGTCCTCGTCGGAATAGGCCACCGAGCGCAGCCCGTCGGGCAGGAATTTTTCGCGCGGCAGGGCGCCGATCACCGCCAACAGCTGGCTGTTGGTCACGCGGTTCGGTCGGAGCTGGCCTTCGACCATGTTGCGGCGTGCGAGCGCGAAGTCCGTCATCCCCTGCCCTCTAGATATGGCGCGTTATATAGGCGGTTGCGCACAATAGCGTCAAAGGTCTCGGGGTCGCGGCCGCTTGCCCTTGCTGCACGGCGTAGGTATAGCAGCCGCCGCTCCTCGTGCGGCCTGGTGGCAGAGTGGCTATGCAGCGGACTGCAAATCCGCGTATGCCGGTTCGATTCCGGCCCAGGCCTCCATAGCGTGCGCGGCCCAGTGTTTCTCACTCTTGGGGCCTTGCATGGTAGGGGACGCTCTGTCAAAACACCGCGCCTTCACGCTCGGCATACTGCGCCGGCGTGAGACTCTTGATCCGGGGTAGCTCAGCGGTAGAGCAATCGGCTGTTAACCGATCGGTCGCCGGTTCGAATCCGGCCCCCGGAGCCAATTCTGGGCCGCTCTCGTTGCTGGGGGCGGCCCTTTTTGCATCCGGAGCCGACATGCCGCCGCGCGCCATGCCCAACGAAACGGTCGAACTGGTCGACCATGTCGTGGCCTATCAGGGCCGCTTCCGCGTCAGCCGCTATCAGTTCCGTCATGGGCTCTACCAGGGCGGCCAGAGCGCCGTCCTCAAACGCGAGGTCTTCGAGCGCGGCACCGCCGCCGCCGTTCTGCCCTACGATCCGCAGCGCGACGAGGTCGTGCTGATCCGCCAGTTCCGCGCCGGCTCCTATGTCGCCGGCCGCCACCCCTTCACCTGGGAGATCGTCGCCGGGATCATCGAGGACGGCGAATCGGCGGAGGACCTGGCCCGCCGCGAAGCGGTCGAGGAAGCCTCGCTCGAGATCCGCGAAACGATCCCGATCCACGATGTGATCCTCAGCCCCGGCGCCTGCTCGGAATGCTGCGTGATCCTGCTGGGCCACGTCGACACGACCAACGCCGGCGGAATATTCGGTCTGGAGTCCGAAGGCGAGAATATCTTGGTGAAAGTCCTGCCCTTCGCCGAAGTGCGCACCATGCTGGAGCATGGCGAGATCGACAACGCCATCGCCGTGATCGCCCTGCAGTGGCTGGCGCTGCATCGCCAGGAGGTGCGCGGGCGCTGGCGTTAGTTCGACCGGCGCGATACGGTCCGGCCAGGGAAGCGCAGGGCCAGAAGAGCGAGCATGTCATGGACGTCCGGTCGGGTTTCATCGATAGCATCGGCAACACGCCGCTGATCAAGTTGATCGC
>DATGZZ010000908.1:0-6512 GCA_035296945.1 Reyranella sp. | reverse complement strand
GTCGAAGCTCTCATGGCCGGTGAGGTTCAAGGTCTTGCGCGTCATGCCGTCCTTGAACTGCAGCGGCAGCACGCCCATGCCGACCAGGTTCGAGCGATGGATGCGCTCGAAGGTCTCGCACACCACGGCCTTCACGCCCAGAAGGTTCACGCCCTTGGCCGCCCAGTCGCGTGACGATCCGGTGCCGTATTCCTTTCCGGCGATCAGGATCTGCGGCGTGTGTTCCTTCTTGTAGCGCATGGCCACGTCGAAGATCGGCTCGGGCTGGTCGGTCTGGTAGTGATGGGTGAAGCCGCCTTCGATGCCCGGCACCATCTCGTTCTTGAGACGGATGTTGGCGAAGGTGCCGCGCATCATCACCTCGTGATTGCCGCGCCGCGTGCCGTACTGGTTGAAGTCCTTGGGCTCGACGCCGTGCTCGCCCAGGTACGTGCCGGCCGGGCTGTCCTTCTTGATCGAGCCGGCGGGCGAGATGTGGTCGGTGGTGATCGAATCGCCGAACTGGCCGAGCGGCCGCGCACCCTCGATGTTGGCGATGCCGTCCGGCGTCTTGCCCATGCCGTCGAAGTAGGGCGGGTTGCGCACGTAGGTCGACTTGTCGTCCCAGCTATAGGTGAGCGTCGGCTTGGTCTTGATGCTGCGCCAGAACTTGTCGCCCTTGAAGACGTCGGCGTAGCGCTTCTTGAAGGCCTTGGCCGTGACGTGCTTGTCGACCAGCTTCGCCACTTCCATGTTCGAGGGCCACAAGTCCTTCAGGTAGACCGGCTTGCCGCCCTTGCCGATGCCGATCGGATCCTTGGTGATGTCGATCTTCATCGAGCCGGCCAGCGCATAGGTCACCACCAGCATGGGCGAGGCGAGGTAGTTGGCGCGGGTCAAGGGATTGACGCGGCCTTCGAAGTTGCGGTTGCCCGAGAGCACGGCGCAGACCACGAGATCGGCGTCGTTGATCGCCTTGGTCACCGGATCGGGCAGCGGGCCCGAATTGCCGATGCAGCTCGTGCAGCCGTAGCCCACGAGGTTGTAGCCGATCTTGTCGAGGTCCTTCTGCAAGCCCGAGGCGGCGAGATATTCCGTGACGACCTGCGAGCCCGGCGCCAGCGAGGTCTTCACCCACGGCTTGACCTTGAGCCCGTGCTTGACCGCGTTACGCGCGATCAGGCCGGCGCCCAGCATGACGTACGGATTCGAGGTGTTGGTGCAGGAGGTGATGGCGGCGATGACGATGTCGCCATGGCCGAGGTCGTAGTCGGCGCCTTCGCACTTCACGCGCTTGCCGTCGTCCTTGCGGTCGAACTCCTTCTCCATGTTGGTGACGAACTGCGAGGCTGCCTGGGAGAGCGGCACGCGGTCCTGCGGCCGCTTCGGTCCAGCCAGGCTCGGCTCGACCTCGCCGAGGTCGAGATGCAGCGTGTCGGTGAAGATCGGCTCGGGTGACTTCTTGGAGCGCCACAGGCCCTGCTTCTTGGCATAGGCCTCGACCAGCTTGGCGGCGGGACCGCGGTTGGTGGTCCTGAGGTAGCCCAGCGTGACGTCGTCGGCGGGGAAGAAGCCGCAGGTGGCGCCGTATTCCGGCGCCATGTTGGCGATGGTGGCGCGGTTGGCGAGCGGCAGGTCGTCGAGGCCTTCGCCGTAGAATTCGACGAACTTGTTGACCACGCCCTTCTTGCGCAGCATCTGCGTGACCGTGAGCACCAGGTCGGTCGCCGTGGCGCCCTCGCGCAGCTTGCCGGTCAGCTTGAAACCGACGACGTCGGGAATGACCATCGGCATCGCCTGGCCGAGCATCGCGGCCTCGGCCTCGATGCCGCCGACGCCCCAGCCCAGCACGGCGAGGCCGTTCACCATGGTGGTGTGGCTGTCGGTGCCGACCAGCGTGTCGGGATAGGCGATCGTCTCGCGGCCTTCCTTCTTGGTCCACACGACCTGCGCCAGGTATTCGAGGTTCACCTGGTGGCAGATGCCGGTGCCCGGCGGCACGACGCGGAAGTTGTCGAACGCCATCTGGCCCCAGCGCAGGAACTGATAGCGCTCGAGGTTGCGCTCGTACTCCAGCGCCACGTTGGCCTTGAAGGCGCCGGTGTTGCCGAAATTGTCGACGATCACCGAATGGTCGATCACGAGATCGACCGGCACCAGCGGATTGATCTTCTTGGCGTCGCCGCCCAGCTTGCCCATGGCGTCGCGCATGGCGGCGAGGTCGACCACGGCCGGCACGCCGGTGAAGTCCTGCATCAGGACGCGGGCGGGGCGGAAGTTGATCTCCTTGACCGACTTGCCGCCGTTCTTCAGCCAGTCGGCGAAGGCTGCGATATCGGTCTTCTTGACCGTGGTGCCATCCTCGTGACGGACCAGGTTTTCCAAAAGCACGCGCAACGAGAAGGGCAGGCGGCTGAGGTCACCGACCTGCTTTTCGACGGCCTTGAGGCTGAAATAGGTGTAGCTCCTGCTGCCGACCTTCAGTGTCTTGCGAGCCTTGAAGCTGTTGGGATGGGCGGCGGCCATGATGATACTCCTGACGATCGATCGCGTGCGGGCGGGTGGCAAAATAGGGGCAGCGAGAGGCCCAGGCAATCGGCGGATGCAGGCGCCGGCCCGTTGTGCCAGATTGCGTTCATGCAGCTGAAAATGGCCCGGATTCTTGCGGCTTTTGCACTGCTCGTGATCGTCTCGGGCGAGGCCTCGGCACAGCGCAATGCCGTCGAAGCCTGGGACCCCTCGGCGCGCGAGTTTGGCCGCCTGCCGGTCGAGCCCGGCCTCGCGCCCGACGGCAAGAATTCGACCCTCGAATCGCTGAACAAGATCCTGGCGAGCGCCAGGCTCTCGGATTTCGACCGGTCGATCTACCTCAGCATCCGCGCCTACCAGCTCAATCGCGTGGGACGCCAGACCGACAGCCAGAAGGACATCGCCCAGATGGGCAAGGTCCTGCCCGCCACCTGGAACCTCGTGCTGTCGAGCACGCTGCCGGAACTGGCCGGCGGCGGCGATCGTGCAGCGGCGCTGCGCACGCTCGACAGCGCGCTGCAGCAGAAGCCGGGCGATTCCTGGCTGGTGATCGCCCAGGCCCGGGTCTACATGCAGCTCGCCGATTTCCAGAAGGCGCTTGCCCTGCTCAACGAGGCGATGACCGGCTCGACGTCGCCGGCCGACAGGCGTTCGGCGCTCTACTATCGCGGCCACGCCCATTTCGATCTCGGCCAGTATGGGCAGGCGGCCGACGACTTCGACGCCACCCTGGCCGGCCGCACGACCTTCCGGGCGCGGCTCGGGCCGCTCTTGTGGCGTTACGCAGCGCAGGTCCGCGCCCGGCGCGACGCGCGCGGGCTGCTGGCCAAGGAGGTCGCCAACGAGAACCTTGGCGAATGGCCGGCGCCGATCGCCAAGTTCCTGCTGGGCAAGATGTCGGCCGGCGAGCTCGAGGTCGCGGCCGAGACCGACGAGGCCGCCAGCCGCACCAACGGCAAGTGCGCGGCCGCCTTCTTCATGGGCATCGATGCCATCCGCCGCGGCGACAGGCAGCGCGCCCGCGAACAGCTCCAGTTGACGCAAGCCCGCTGCCCGACCGTGTCGGAACTCAACTGGGCCGCCGCCAGCGAGCTGAAGCGGCTTTAGGGCTGAGCGTTATGACGTCTCATGCTCCTCTCCCCCGTTAGGGGGAGAGGTTGGGTGAGGGGGTTACAGAGGATCGTTCGGTCAACGCGATCTCGATTGCGGACCATATGCCTTCAGGATTCTGGACGACTTCGTTGGCCCAGAATCGAAAGACTCGCCATCCCTCACGCTCCATGACGGCTGTGCGATGAGCATCCGCTTCCACCTGGAACGCGTGATGCTCGCCGTCGATCTCAATAACGAGCTTCCTCGACACGCAGGCGAAGTCTGCGAAATACGGCCCGATCGGATGCTGGCGGCGGAATTTTATGCCGTTGATCCGCCGGTCACGGATTAGGTGCCAGCAGATCTTCTCGGCTCGGCTGCCGTCACGACGCAACTCGCGGGATTTCGAGACCTTGTTCATGCCCCCTCACCCAGCCTCTCCCCCTAGCGGGGGAGAGGAGCCTAAAAGAGGAGAGCATGATTAAAGAAATGCACGGCAAAATTGCGGCTACCCCACCAGCGCCAGCGGTGCGATGAAGCGGGTGATTTCGGACAGCACGTACGCCGGCTGCTGCAGGTGGGGGCTGTGGCCGCAGTCGGGGACCAGGCGCGTCTCGCAGTAGCCGCCGACCTTGCCGGCGATGATGCCGAGCTGCAGCTCGCTGCCGTATTCGTCGTCCTCGCCCTGGATCGCCTGCACCGGCACGACCACGCCGGGCAGCCGGCCGTCGGCGTCCATCGGCTCGAAGCCCGGCGCCACCCAGGCGTCGGACCACAGGCGAAAGGCGCCGTCGGTGTTGTCGCCGTGATACTTCATCAGCCGCCGGCGCAGCTCGCCTGACGCAAACGCCTCGCGCGCCTTGGCGATGCTGGCCACGCACACCGGCTCGTTGATGGCATGGGCCGCCAGGGTCACCACGGCGCGCAGCGGCTCGGGATCGCGCGCCGCGTAGTTGAGCGCAATGGTGCCGCCGTCGCTGTGCCCGACCAGCACGCAGTCCTCGATTCGGAGCTTCTGCAGCAGGCGCGGCAGCACCTCGTCGGCCTCGATCTCCATGTAGCGCTGACCGGGATCGGCCGGCCACGGGCTCGAGCCGCCATAGCCGGTGCGGTCATAGACGATGCCCGCCGTGCGCGTCGCATCGCACAGCTTCTGCGGGAAGTCGCGCCACATCTCGATGCAGCCCAGCCCCTCGTGCAGGAACACCAGGGTCGTGCGCTCGAGCCCGTCGGCCTGTCGCGGCTCGAGCCGGCGCAGGCGCAAGCGACGGTCGCCGAGGTCCAGAAGTTCGTCAGAGGGCGTCACCCTTCAGGTGTAGCCGCCGGCAGGCCTCGTGAGAAGGCAAGCCGTGCTAGGATCGTCGCGAGGTCAACCAGGCGGAAAGGAGGACCGCAGCGGATGAGGGTCCTTCTGGTCGAGGACAGTGACGAGCTCGTCGTCTTGCTGAAGAAGGGCCTGGCGCAGGGCGGCTTCTCCGCCGATTCCGTGCGCACGGCCGCCGACGCCGCGCATGCGCTTGCCACCATGCGCTACGCCGCGGTGGTGCTCGACCGCGGCCTGCCCGACGATGATGGCCTGAACCTGCTGCGCGACATGCGCCGGCGCGGCGATCCCACGCCGGTGCTGGTGCTGACCGCGCGCGATGGCGTCACCGACCGCGTCACCGGCCTGCGCGAGGGCGCCGACGACTACATGGCAAAGCCCTTCGCCATGGAGGAGCTCATCGCCCGCCTGCAGGCCCTGCTGCGGCGCTCCGACAACCTGCTGGGCCGCCGGCTCGTCTTCGGCAACGTGGCGCTCGACACCGAGGGCCGCCAGGTGATCGTCGGCGGCACCGTGCGCGCCTTCCCGGCGCGCGAGACCGCGGTGCTCGAGATCCTGCTGCGACGCAGCGGCAACGTCGCGCCCAAGCGGCTGTTCGAGGACCACCTGTTCGGCCTGTCGGGCGATGTCGGATCGAACGCCGTCGAGGTCTATGTCCATCGCCTGCGCAAGATGCTGGCCGATTCCGGCGCCACCGTGAAGATCCACACGGTGCGCGGCGTCGGCTACCTGATGGCCGAGGAAAAGACCGGATGACCGATCGGATGACCAACGGGTGACCCGCTTCCGCTCGATTCTGTCTCGCGTCGTGGCGCTGCACGTTGTGACGATCGGCGTGATCTCGATCGTGATGCCGCTGGCGCTCTACTGGCTGCTCAACGAGGCGGCCAACGGCCTGCATCGCGACGCCTTGCGCGGCCAGGCAGTGACCATCAGCGGCTTCCTGAAGCCGGGCGCCAACGGCGCGGTGCTCGACATCCCGCCCGAGATGGAGCCGCTCTATGCCGGCAGCTACGGGCTCTACGCCTATGCCGTGCTCGACTCCGAGGGCCATGTCCTGTTCTCGTCGCGCAACGACGGCGGCGCGCTGTTCCCGCCCAAGGAGCAGCGCACCGGCGACTGGGCGATGCGCCGGCGCACCACGGGCTCGGTGCTGTTCGGCGTCAGCGTGTCGCGCACCGTCGACGGCCGCACCTATCTGATCCAGGTGGCGCAGGACCTGTCGCATCGCGACGTCATCATCGACGACATCGTTACCTCGTTCTTCCCCAGCGTCGCCTGGATCACCTTCCCGCTGCTGCTGGCGCTGCTCCTGATCGACATCATGATCTTCCGCCGCGCGCTGAAGCCGGTGCGAGAGGCCTCGACCACGGCGGCCACCATCGGCCCGACCAACACCGAGGTGCGCCTGCCGGAGGCGGCGATGCCGACCGAGATCGTGCCGCTGGTGCATGCCGTCAACCAGGCGCTCGATCGCCTCGAGAAGGGCTTCCGCGCCCAGCGCGAGTTCACCGGCGACATGGCGCACGAGCTGCGCACGCCGCTCACCGTCATCCGCGCCCGCGTCGATTCGCTGGAGCCCGGCCCG
>DATGZZ010000907.1:0-5972 GCA_035296945.1 Reyranella sp. | reverse complement strand
CGGGCTCGGGCAAGTCGTCGCTTGCCTTCGACACGATCTACGCCGAGGGCCAGCGGCGCTACGTCGAGAGCCTGTCGGCCTACGCCCGGCAGTTCCTCGAGCTGATGCAGAAGCCCGACGTCGATGCGATCGAGGGCCTGTCGCCCGCCATCTCGATCGAGCAGAAGACGACCTCGCGCAATCCGCGCTCGACGGTCGGCACGGTCACCGAGATCTACGACTACCTGCGCCTGCTGTACGCCCGCGTCGGCGTGCCCTATTCGCCGGCGACCGGCCTGCCGATCGAAAGCCAGACCGTGTCGCAGATGGTCGACCGCATCAAGACGATGGCCGACGGCACGCGGCTCTACCTGATGGCGCCCATCGTGCGCGGCCGCAAAGGCGAGTATCGCAAGGAACTGCAGGAGCTGCAGAAGAAGGGTTTCCAGCGGGTCAAGATCGACGGCAAGCTCTACGAGATCGCCGAGGCACCTGCGCTCGACAAGAAGTACAAGCACGACATCGACGTCGTCGTCGACCGCATCGTCGTGCGCCCCGACCTCGGCAACCGGCTGGCCGATTCGATCGAGACGGCGCTCAATCTCGCCGAGGGCCTCGCTGTCGCGGAGAACGCCGACAACGGCGAGCGCATGGTCTTCTCGGCGCGCTTCGCCTGCCCGGTCTCCGGCTTCACCATCGAGGAGATCGAGCCGCGCCTGTTCTCCTTCAACGCGCCGCAGGGCGCCTGCCCGGCCTGCGATGGCCTCGGCGTAAAGATGTTCTTCGATCCGGAGATGGTGGTGCCGGACGACCGGCTGTCGCTTGCTGAGGGCGCGATCGCGCCGTGGGCCGATTCGTCAGGCCAGTATTACATGCAGACGCTGGAAAGCATCGCCAAGCACTTCAAGGTCAAGATGTCGATGCCGTGGCGCGACCTGCCCAAGAAGGTGCGCGACACAATCCTGTCCGGCAGCGGCGGCGAATCGATCGCCATGCGCTACGACGACGGCATCCGCCAGTACCAGACCACCAAGCCGTTCGAAGGGGTGATCCCCAACCTCGACCGGCGCTGGAAGGAGACGGACTCTTCCTGGGTGCGCGAGGAGCTCGAGCGCTTCCAGCACGAGAGCAAGTGCGAGACCTGCGGCGGCGCCCGACTCAAGCCCGAGGCGCTGGCCGTGAAGATCGCCGGCCTCAACATCAGCCAGACGACCGAATTCTCGATCGGCGACGCGGTGAAGTGGTTCCTCGAGCTGTCGCCCAAGCTCACGCCCAAGCAGAACGAGATCGCCGCCCGCATCCTCAAGGAGATCAACGAGCGGCTGGGCTTCCTCGACAATGTCGGCCTCTCGTACCTCACGCTGGACCGTGGGTCTGGCACCCTGTCGGGCGGCGAGAGCCAGCGCATTCGCCTCGCCTCGCAGATCGGCTCGGGCCTGACCGGCGTGCTCTATGTGCTGGACGAGCCGTCGATCGGCCTGCACCAGCGCGACAACGACCGGCTGCTGAAGACGCTGACCCGCCTGCGCGACCTCGGCAACACGGTGATCGTGGTCGAGCATGACGAGGACGCGATCCGCGCCGCCGACCATCTGGTCGACATGGGCCCGGGCGCCGGCGCCCATGGCGGCAATGTGATCGCCGAGGGCACGCCCGAGGACGTGATGCGCAACAGCGCCAGCCTCACCGGGCAGTATCTGTCGGGCTTTCGCCAGATCCCCATCCCCAAGACGCGGCGCGAGCCGCCCGCCAAGGGCGGCCGCTGGCTGACCGTCAAGGGCGCCAAGGAAAACAACCTGCAGAACGTGACCGCCAGCATCCCGCTCGGCACGTTCACCTGTGTCACCGGCGTATCGGGCAGCGGCAAGAGCACGCTGATCATCGAGACGATGTACAAGGCGCTGGCCAAGCGCCTGAACAATGCGCGCGAGCATGCCGGCGTCCATGCCGGGCTCGACGGTGTGGGTCACCTCGACAAGATCGTCGACATCGACCAGTCGCCGATCGGTCGCACGCCGCGCTCCAACCCGGCGACCTACACCGGTGCCTTCTCGCCGATCCGTGACTGGTTCTCGCAACTGCCGGAGTCAACGGAGCGCGGCTACAAGCCCGGGCGCTTCTCGTTCAACGTCAAGGGCGGCCGCTGCGAGGCCTGCCAGGGCGACGGCGTCATCAAGATCGAGATGCACTTCCTGCCGGATGTCTACGTCCAGTGCGACGTCTGCAAGGGCAAGCGCTACAACCGCGAGACCCTGGAGATCCACTTCCGCGGCAAGTCGATCGCTGACGTGCTGGAGATGACGGTCGACGAGGGCGTCGACTTCTTCAAGGCCGTGCCGGTGATCCGCGACAAGCTTCTGACCCTGCAGCAGGTCGGCCTGGGCTACATCCATATCGGCCAGCAGGCGACGACGCTGTCGGGCGGCGAGGCGCAGCGCGTCAAGCTCGCCAAGGAACTGTCGCGCCGCGCCACCGGCCGCACGCTCTACATCCTCGACGAGCCGACCACCGGCCTGCACTTCGAGGACGTGCGCAAGCTCCTGGAAGTGCTCCACCGGCTGGTCGAGGGCGGCAACACGGTGGTGGTGATCGAGCACAATCTCGAAGTCATCAAGACCGCCGACTGGATCCTCGACCTCGGCCCCGACGGCGGCGCCGGCGGCGGCCGCCTGGTCGCCGAGGGGCCGCCCGAGGAGATCCTGAAGGTCGCGGACAGCTACACCGGGCAGTATCTGGCGCGGCACCTGCCACGCAGCGCCGCCGCCAAGAAGCGGGCTTAGCTCATCTCCGGACCGCTTGCGTCTCGCCCGCTCATGACGCATGAGGCGGGCGAGACGCCCGCGGTCCGAATATGACTTTCCGTAACCACCGTGACACGACCCTCCGCCTCCCAACCGGCGACGACCAAGCGGCCGGTTGCCGGGCACATCTCGACGGCGACTCGGGTGCACGCATTCACGACGGGAGCCGTCGCCCACTCGAGATTGGGCGGATGTCTTCCGGTGCAGGCCGCCATCGCCGCAACGCGACGCCGATTGTTCTCGACCGGCGTGCCTTCGCCGCAGACGCGTGGCCGCCACCCGTCCGACCGATCGCGCCACGCATTGGCGACGACCGTTCGGTCGCGGTAGACGCGCGCGTCGTCTCCATCGCGTTCGATCAGCACGCGTTCGCCGGGCGCGCAGCCTGCTACAAGGAACAGCACGGGCCGCGCGACGGGCGCCGTTTCAAGAAACCGACAGGCCTGATCGAACGTCGCGCACGTCTCGAAGGCGACCCGCAAGGAATGCTCGGGTGGCGGACGGCCGCTGGAAAAGAAGGCCGCGAGCGCGTTCAGCGCGTAGTCGAGCCACAGCAGCCAGCCCGCCTTCGTGCGTCGGCGCATCGGCGCCTGGTTGATCGAAGCCGCGAAGCGTCCGGGTGCGACGGCGGTCAGGACGCCGGCGAAGCCCGGCCAGGTGACGTTCAGGAAGTCGCCTGCCGGGCCGCGTTGGTGGACGACCTCGACCAGCCTGCCCAGGCCCGGAAACGGCCAGTCGAGGGTACGGCGCAGAACAGGACCATCGGGACCGTCGTCCGCCAGCGCCGTGCAGCCGAAGGCGTAGGCGCCATGCAGCAGCCAGATGCCCGGCTGTGCCAGAGTAGCGGCAATGGCGGCGATTTCGCCCAAGAAAGGCGATCCCGACCGCCGTAGCCACCCCCGGGCGAACGGATCGGCCACCCAGGCGAGCAGGCCGCCCAAGGGCAGCCAGCCGAGGCAGGCGTCGCGCAGAGCCAGGGCCTGCTCGCGCCGGCGCCCGGCATGGGCCGGCAGCCCTTCCTCACGCAGATCGATCTCTGGAACATTTTCCATAGAAGTGAGTAATCACTCACTCCATCAAAGAGTCAAGCCTGTCGGCGCTGCCAGGTGATACGGCCCAGGTCGTAGCCGAACTGCCGCTCAATCACGGCGGGCGTCGCGTCCGAGGCATCGGCCTTGCGGCCGGCGACGCGGGCCTGGGCGACGTCCTTGGGCACATCGAGCCAAATGCCCTCGAATGGCACGCCGACCTTGCGCGCCAGCGCCTCGGCCGCGGTGCGCTCGTCCTCCCGGGCGAACACCGCGTCGAGCACGACACTGTACCCGGCGCACAGCACGCGCTCGGCACGCGCCATGAAGGCGGCATAGATCCTCGCCGCGGCATCGGCCGAGTAACTGCCCGGCGGCATGCGCTGCTCGAGGGCGATGCCGGCCTGGCGCTTGCGCTCGACGTCGCTGCGCACCACCACCGCGCCCGGCGCACGGCCGATCTCCGGCGCGAGCTGCAACGCCAGCGTGGTCTTGCCGCTGCCCGACAGGCCGCCGATGGCCAGCAGCCGTGGCGGTGCCGGCTGCAGGAAATCGAGCGCCATGCGCTGGTAGGCCCGGGCGCCCTCAAAGCCTTTCCCAGCCAGCGCCGCCCCCGCTGCATCGACGAAAGCGCGCACGCAGGCGCGCCGCGACAGGAAATGCGGCAGCAGCGCCAGCGCCTCTTCGTGCGGCGCCTGCGGCAGCTCGGCGATGCGCCACAGCCATTCATTGAACAGGCGGTTGGCCAACGGGCGCAGGCCGCGCTCGCAAAGGTCCATCAGCGTGAAGGCGAGATCGTAGAGCACGTCGATGCTGGCCATGCGCTCGGAGAACTCGATGGCATCGAACGGCACCGGCTGGCCGTCGATCAGCACGATGTTGCGCAGGTGCAGATCGCCATGGCAGCGCCGCACTGCGCCGGCGCCGGCGCGGCGCGCCACCTCCTCGATATGCGCTTCGAGCGCGTCGGGCAGGGCCGTCGCCAACGACTCGGTGATCGACCGATCCAGCCGCTCGCCCTGTTCGCGCAACTGGCGAATGTCGGCCGCCACCGACCGGCGATAGTCGTCCGGCCCGGAAAAGCCGCTGACCGGCGCCAAAGTATCGTGATAGCTGGCAACGCGCGCGCCCAGCGCCGCCATCATCTCGGGCGTGAGCGCGCCGCGGTCGGCCATGCGGTCGAACAGGCCGTCTTCGTCGAAACGGCGCATGACGACCAGCCAGTCGACGGCACCGTCGGCGTGCTCACCGACCTCTCCAAGGCTGAGCTTGCCGTCACGGCGGTGCACGGGGGCGGCGCCGAGATAGATCTCCGGCGCCAGCTTGTGATTGATCTCGATCTCGGCCGCGCACATCGCGCCACGCCGTTCGGCCGTCGAGAAATCCATGTAAGGGAATTTCACGGCACGCTTGAGCTTGTAGCCGCGCTCCGGGGTGAGGAATACGACCGCACCGTGGGTGTCGATGCGCCGCTCCGGCGCCAGATGCTTGGTGAGGAAGTCGATGACCTCGCTCTGATCCTCGACCACGAAGGACGGAGGGGCAGTCATGCCGGCGCCGTCAGGGATAGAGCGTGCGGGTCGTCCACGGCGCGTCAGGCGAAGGCCGGCGATATTCCAGCCGGTCGTGCAGGCGGAACGCGCCGTCCTGCCAGAACTCGATCCGCACGGGTTTCAGGCGGAAGCCCGACCAGTGCGGCGGCCGTGGCACCTTGCCGATCACGTGCCGGGCGGTGAACTCGGCGACGCGCTTCTCCAGCGCAAACCGGCTCTCCAGCGGCCGTGACTGCTCCGACGCCCAGGCGCCGATCTGGGCGCCGCGGTCGCGGCTGGCGAAGTAGGCATCGGCCTCCTCGGCCGTGGTCGGGGCTGCCAGCCCTTCGAGGCGCACCTGCCGGCGCAGCGACTTCCAGTGAAACAGCATGGCAGCCTTGGGATGGGCCAGCAGATGCTCGCCCTTGCGACTTTCATGGTTCGTGTAGAAGACAAAGCCGGACGCGTCGAAGCCCTTGAGGAGCACCATACGCACCGCCGGCATGCCGTCCGGCCCCACCGTGGCCAGGCTGAGCGCCGACGGATCGTTGGGTTCGCTCTTGTCGGCTTCGGCGTACCACGCGGCGAAAAGTTCTAACGGATCGGACTTTTCAGGGATCATGACACCACAA
>DATGZZ010000906.1:0-2487 GCA_035296945.1 Reyranella sp. | reverse complement strand
GCTGATGGCGTTCGGCCGCACGACCATGTCGGCCGGCGGCGGCTGGCTGGCAGCGCAGATGGGCTGGGTCGAGTTCTGGATCGCCACCACGCTGATTGCCATTCCTGGCCTGCTGCTGCTGTTGTGGCTCTGGCATGTGAGCCAAAAGAAAACCCCTCCTTCCGTGAAGAAGGAGGGGGAGTAAATCGGCCTCGGGGTGTCATCCGAGCCGGGGGAACCGGCCCATTCCGGAGCGGGGCGTGGGGTTGCCGGCCGGGAACGGGCAAGACTGGTGTAGTCCCCCGAGGCTACAAAACCGTGACTGGTGGTGTGGAAAACCTGCTGGGGGCGCGCCACTCCAGTGGCGCGATCTTCGCTGGCATCAACAAAGACGCGCGACTGGAGTCGCGCGCCCCCAGCATCAGCCCGGGGTGGCGTCGAGGGCATAGCCCGCGGCGCGCACGGTGCGGATCAGGTCGGCTTGGCTCTCGCCGTTCAGCGCAATGCGCAGGCGGCGGATGTGCACGTCGACGGTGCGCGCCTCGACATAGACGTCCTTGCCCCATACCGCGTCGAGCAGTTGCTCACGCGAGAAGACGCGGCCGGGATGCTCCATGAAATGGCGCAGCAGGCGGAACTCGGTGGGGCCGAGATGCACCGGCTTGCTGGCGCGCGTCACGCGATGGGCGACGAGATCCATGACGATGTCGGCGTAGCTCAGCGCCTCGTCGGCCAGCGCCGGGCGGATGCGGCGCAGCACGGCGCGGATGCGCGCCACCAGCTCGGTCGGCGAGAACGGCTTGGAGACGTAATCGTCGGCCCCGGCATCGAGGCCGCGCACGCGGTCGCCCTCCTCGCCGCGCGCCGTCAGCATGATGATCGGCAGGTTGGCGGTGATGGTCTGGCGACGCAGCTGGCGGCAGACCTCGATGCCCGACATCAGGGGCAGCATCCAGTCGAGCAGGATCAGATCGGGCACGTCCTCCTGCACCGAGGCCAGCGCCTCCTCGCCGTCATAGGCGACCGAGACGCGGAAGCCCGACTGCTCGAGGTTGTAGCGGAGAAGCTCGACCAGCGCCGTTTCGTCTTCGACGATCAGCACGCGCGGCTTGATCGAGCCGGTCGCCGCATCGCGTCGCGAGGGAGCCTGCGCCGCCATGCTCATGACGCGTTGCCCGCAACATAGAGCGAGGCGCTGCCCTTGGGCCGCGTCTCGTCGAAGCCGTGGCCGGTGGCGCGGAAGCTCACCAGCTCGGCGATGTTGGTGACGTGATCGCCGGCGCGCTCGATGTTCTTGGCCATGAACAGAAGGTGCGTGCACGAGGTGATGGTGCGCGGATCCTCCATCATGTAGGTCAAGAGCTCGCGGAACAGGCCGGTATAGACCTGGTCGATCTCCTCGTCGCGTTCCCACACGTCGTGCGCCTTGGCGACGTCGCCCGAGGCGAAGGCATCGAGCACGTCCTTGAGCGCCGTGCGCACCAGGCGCCCCAGCCGATCGATGCCGGTCACCGCCGCCGGCGGCGCCGTCACGTTGTTCAGCACGATGGTGCGCTTGGCGGTGTTCTTGGCGTAGTCGGCGATGCGCTCGAGCGCGGCGGCGATCTTGATCGAGGACAGGATGACGCGAAGGTCCACCGCCATCGGCTGGCGCAGGGCCAGAAGCTTGACCGTCTGCTCCTGCACGGCATTGTCCAGAGCATCGACGCGGGCGTCGGCGACGATCACCTGCTCGGCAACCTCCGAATCGCCGCCGCGCAGCGCCACCAGGCTCTGGGCGAGCTGGGTCTCGGCCAGGCCGCCCATCTCGCTGATGGTCGAGCTCAGCCGCTCCAGCTCCTCGTCGAAACGCTTCAGGGTATGTTCGGCCATGTTGTTCTCCGTTATCAGCCGAAGCGGCCGGTGATGTAGGCCTGGGTGCGGCTGTCCTTGGGCGTGGTGAAGATGGTTTCGGTCTGCCCGAACTCGATCAGCTCGCCGAGATACATGAAGGCGGTGAAGTCCGAGACGCGCGCGGCCTGCTGCATGTTGTGGGTGACGATGACGATCGTGTAGTCCTGCTTCAGCTCGTCGATCAGCTCCTCGATCTTGGCGGTCGAGATCGGGTCGAGCGCCGAACAGGGCTCGTCGAAGAGGATCACCTCGGGCTTCACCGCCACGGTGCGGGCGATGCAGAGCCGCTGCTGCTGGCCGCCCGACAGGCTCTGGCCGTTGGCGGCGAGCTTGTCCTTGACCTCGTCCCACAGGGCGGCGCGGCGCAGCGCCAGCTCGACACGGGCATCGAGCTCGGCCCGCGGCAGGGTCTCGTACAGCCGGATGCCGAAGGCGATGTTCTCGTAGATCGACATCGGGAACGGTGTCGGCTTCTGGAACACCATGCCGATGCGCGCGCGCAGCATGTTGAGATCCTGCTTCGGCGACAGGATGTCTTCGCCGTCGAACAGGACGTCGCCTTCGGCGCGCTGGTGCGGATAGAGGTCGTACATGCGGTTGAGGATCCGCAGCAGC
>DATGZZ010000905.1:0-3213 GCA_035296945.1 Reyranella sp. | reverse complement strand
ATGAAGTCGGCCTCGGTGAGCGTGCCGTTGCGCTTCATCTCCTCGACTGCTTCCTCGGGGACCTGCACCGTTGCGGCGCCGGAATCGACGATGAAGTAGACTTGAGTAGCGCCGTGCAGCTGGGCGGAGAGCGCGAACACGCCGCCCATCCGCTGGAACTGCGCCGTTGCCCGCGTCGCCTCCGGTCCGCGTGGCGTACAGCGCGTCCAGGCCGGGCGGCTGCGGCCGGCGACCGACGCATGGCAGAAGCCCGCCAGCGCCAGGACCTTGGCGAGCGTGTCGCGCTGCTCACAGGCGCCGACGGCGTCGACGGCCGAGGCCGCGGGATTGCGGCAGGTCGTATCGCTCGCCGTCCAGCGCGCGATGAGCTGGTCGGAGCTTTCGGCCGTCTGCGCCTGTGCCCCACCAGCCAGAGCGAACAGCAGGGCGAGGGCGGCTGGAAGGCCTTTCATCGGCGGCCCGGGCGTCGCGGAGCAGCCCGGCGCCGCGGATCGTCAGGCAGGGTTGCAACGAGCTTCTTCGGCGCCTGCACGCGATAGCTTTCGTCGATCCAGTCTTTCAGCAAGTCGAGAGGCGGTGCTTCCTTCGCGCCGAAAGTCGCCGTGACCCAGCCGCTCTTGCCCAGCCCATACCCGGTCGGGCTCACGAAGGGCAGGGTGAGCGCCATCTGCCCGGTCAGCGGCAGCTTGCAGGAGATGCTCAGCGGCTCTCCTGCCGCATTGAGATAGGCGAAGGTCTTGTTGCGCACGGCAAGGTCGTCATGACCGGGCCATGGACTCTTGCTGTGCGCCTCGGGGTAGGCGAGTCCGAATTCCTTCAGCTTGCGCCGGACAGCCTCGTGGCTCCTCATGTCGGGCCGCGAGCCTCACGCCTTGCGGCTGACCAGCGAGAACATCGCTCCCTGGGGATCGATGCCTTGCACGATCCAGTCGTCGCCCGGCACTTCCATCGGGCCGTTGATGACCTGGCCGCCTTCCTTCTTGAGGCGCTCGAGTGCCGCGCCGATGGCGTCGACACGGAAGTAGTAGCTCCAGAAAGGCGCCGGCATCTCGGCGGGCTTGGTCATCATGCCGCCGATCGGCGGGCCGCCAGCGTTGAAGAGCTGGTATCGGCCCATCACACCCATGTCGAGCGCCTCGTCCTTGGCCCAGCCGAACAGATCGGCATAGAAAGCAAAGGCCTTCTCGCCGTTGGCGGCCATCAGTTCGTGCCAGCCGATCGTGCCCGGCGTCGCAGGATCAGCCGGCGGCGGCGGCATGTCGGACAGCGGCTTGAACAGGCTGAACACCGCGCCCTGCGGATCGGCCACCATGGCGAAGCGGCCGATGTTGGGAATGTCGGTCGGTGGCACATGCACCGCGCCGCCGGCCTTGGTGACACGGCCGGCATGGGCGTCGACGTCGCTGACGCCGACATAGCCGATCCAGGCCGGCTTGGTGCCCGCATCGCAGGCCTCCTTGGGCAAGGTCATCAGGCCCGCCATCGGGGCGTCGCCGGCCAGCAGGAGCGTGTAGTCCATGCCGGGCTGGGCCGCGTCCTGCGGCTTCCATCCCACGACCTTGGTGTAAAAGCCCTGCGCCGCCTTTGCGTCGGTTGTCATGAGCTCGTACCAGACGAAATTGCTCGGCATATCGGCCTCCCTTCAGATTTTTGCGCCTCAGATCTTTGCGACCAGGGCTTCGAGCTGGTCGGTGCAGAGACCCCAGCCCTCGTGAAAACCCATCTTCTCATGCGCCTCGCGGTCGGCCACCGTCCAGTGGCGCACGCGCGCGGTGTAGCGCGTTTTGCCACCCTCGTCCTCGAAGGTGAGGATCAGGGTCATGAACGGCTTTTCCGACGGCTCCCAGGCCGCCACGTAGGCGTCGGTCGAGACCAGCTTCTCGTTGGGCACGACCTCGAGATAGACGCCGCGGTTGGGTAGGTCCTTGCCGTCGGGCCCGCGCATGACGAAGTAGGCCGAGCCGCCCGGCCGCACGTCGATCTCTACGATGGGAGTGGTGTAGGGTTTCGGCGCGAACCACTGCTTCAGCAGCTCGGGATCGGTCCAGGCACGGTAGACCTTTGCGCGCGGCGCGTTGATCAAGCGGGTGAGGACAAGCTCGCGATCGGCGGACATCTGGTTTCTCCTTTGGGGGCAATCACGTTGCTAACCTGAGGACGAACGGGCTATCCACCTTCCGACACGGCGCGGCAATTATTTCGAGGGGCACATGGCGGTCACAATCTATGGCATCAAGAATTGTGACACGATGAAGAAGGCGCGCGCCTGGCTGGATAAGAAGGGCGTCGCCTACGGTTTCCATGACTACAAGACAGCCGGCATCGAGCGCGGCCGTCTCGAAGGCTGGGCCGGCAAGGCCGGCTGGCAGACGCTGCTCAACCGCGCCGGCACGACCTTCCGCAAGCTGCCCGACAAGGACAAGGAAGGCCTCACCGAGAAGAAGGCGATCGCGCTGATGCTTGGCCAACCGTCGATGATCAAGCGGCCGGTGCTCGACATCGACGGCAAGCTTTTGGTCGGCTTCAAGCCGGAGCAGTACGAAGAACTTTTCTAAGGGAGGCCCGCGCTCCCGTGATCACGCCGCGCGCCTCACTTCGTGGCAGGCGAGGGCGATGCACTCGACGTGGCGGTGGTCGGTGCCGCAGCAACCGCCCAGCACGTTGATCTGAGGATGACGGCGCAGCAGGTCACGATACTGGCCGCCGAGCTCCACCGGATTGCCGGAATCGAGATCGGCCGAGTCGTTCAGCTCCTGGTGGCTCCGCCTCGAGGCGTTGGCGCGCAGCCCGCCGATGCGTCTCGTCCACGGCTCGTTGCCCAGCGTCTTGTCGAAGTGCGTGGGATGGGCGCAGTTGATCATGTAGTAGGCGGGCGCCTTGCCCGTCACGACGTCGACCTCGCAGATCGCGTCGACCAGGCTCTGCCCGGTCGGCAGCCGCCCATTGGTCTCCACGGTGAAGGAGATGACCACGGGCATGCCGGCCTTCGTTGCGGCTCGCGTAATGCCGATCGCCTCGTTGGCGTTGGTCATGGTGATGGCGCTCACCATGTCGGCGCCGGCGTCGGCAAACGCGTCGATCTGCAGGCGGTGATAACCCTCGGCGTCCAGCGCGGTCATGACCTGGCCGGGATCGTAGCCATCGCCGCGCGGGCCGACGCAGCCGCTCGCCACCATCGGTGACGCGGCTGTCTCGTGGCGGGCGCGCAGGTCA
>DATGZZ010000904.1:0-6534 GCA_035296945.1 Reyranella sp. | reverse complement strand
TCGCCGTTGGCGACGTAGTAGGTGCCGGGCCGGAAGTAGACGTTGTTGATGCTCGATATTTGCAGGCCCCCGCAGTAGGTTCCGGGCCACACCTCGAGCGAGCTCATGCTCGACTGGCTGTAGTTGGTGTAGCTGCAGGCCCCCGGCGACGGTGTCGGCAGGCTGGCATAGGGGTCGACGATGGCTGTCGCTTGGTTCGGCTGAGCCGAGCCGCTGGAGGGATTATAGGTGACGGGGTTGGTCGTGGTGATGGCGCCGCGCGAATAGAGCCCCTTCACCGTCACATGATTGAAGCTCCCAATGTAGATCGACGCCGTCGACGACGTCGTGCCTGTCGAGGTGCCGTTCGAGTAGATCACGCAGTCGGACGTGAAGTTGTTGAAGTTGGTGAAGCTCACCCCCTGCTCGGCCGCCGTGGTGAGCGCCACGAGACAGCCGTCGCGGCTCGAGACGCTCGTGGTCGTGCTCGTCGACGACGTCACGCTGCTCTGCGCCGCCACCGAGCGCGAGGTCATGGTGAACGAGTTGCCGAGCGCGCTGCTCAGCACTTTGGCCAGGGCGAAGCTGCCGGGCTTGGCGACGATCACCTCGACGGCATTGGCGGTCGAGACGTTCGCTCCTGAGGTCGGCGGAGAGTTCACCGTCACCGTCACGCCGCCGACGCCGTTCTGGAAGCCGTTGCGCTGCGCTTCGTAGAGGGCTGCTGCGGTGGCGCTGGTATTGGTGCCGCCGTTCACCTTGTCGATCGCACCGGCGAGTGCCGCGGCATCGGCCGCGCCCTGCATCTGGCGCTTGGTGCGGTAGAGCTGGCCGGTTTCGACTCCGACGGCGACCGTGCCGGCG
Organism: Reyranella sp.; assembly: GCA_035296945.1. GTDB lineage: Bacteria > Pseudomonadota > Alphaproteobacteria > Reyranellales > Reyranellaceae > Reyranella. The sequence continues at coordinate 5,691 of DATGZZ010000904.1, read as the reverse complement.
ACGACCGGGATGGCGACGAAGAAGGCCAGAACGGAACCGCGCTCGTCCTTGAGAAGGCGCTGCCACGTCAGGCGTGCTGAGCGGAAAGCGCGCGAAGCCCCTCGCATCATGGTTCTCTCCTCAATCAATGGGTGCTCGCGGGGAGCACAAAATTAATTTCAACTAAACTCTAAGAAATATGCGCTAAGTATTAGTAATTGATACAAATCATGTCAAGGCAACAGCGGACATAATGGCCGGTGCGATGAGCACCGTGATGAGCGTCGGCAGGATGAAGACCATCAGCGGCACGGTCATCAGGGCGGGCATGCGCGCGCCCTTCTCCTCGGCCTTCGAGGCGCGGCTCTGGCGGAAGTCCTGGGACAGGATGCGAAGCGAATTGGCGAGCGGCGTGCCGTATTTTTCAGTCTGACGGAGAGCATTCACCAGGGCGGCAACGGCGGGCGAATCGGAGCGTTCCGCCATGTTCTCCAGGGCCTGCTGGCGGTCCGGCAGGTAGGTGAGCTCGATCGCCGTCAGCTCGAATTCGGCGGCGAGCTCGGGCATCGAGTGCTGCATTTCCCGGGCGACCCGGCGGAAGGCGGCGTCGATCGACAGGCCGGCCTCGACGCAGATGGTCAACAGGTCGAGCCCCTCGGGCAGGACATAGTTGAGGACCTCGCGGCGCCGCGAGGTGATGTTCTTGAGGTAGACCTCGGGCATGATGAAGCCCGACAGCACGGCGCCGATACAGACCACCATGCTCATGTCCTCCGACACGCCGAGCAGGCCGGACGAGGTCAGCAGGATCATCAGGAAGCCCAGCGCCAGCGGCAGGGCGAGCTTGATGAAGACGTAGACGACCGAGGCGTCGCGCGACAGGAAGCCGGCGCGGCGCAGCTTGCGCGTCGTCTGGTCGGCCGCCGAGCCGCGCAGCAGGTTCAGCCGGTCGGCGATCTGGCGCATGAAGCCCAGCGACGTCGCCTTGGGCGACGGCTTGGCCGCAGCGTTCTGCTCGCTGCGCGTCTTCATGCGCCGGGTGCGCAGGGCCCGCAGGCGCGCCTCGATCGGCGGCTCCCAGGTGAACGCAAGCCAGGTCGCCCAGAAGGCGACGAAGGTGGCGGCCGCCACCATGACCGTGAAGCTCTTCTCGGCGCTGGCGAGGTCCATGGCCGTTACACCTTGATGGTCGCGATCTTGTTCATGACGAAGATGCCGATGCCCATGCTGCAGCCGGCGGCGGCGGCGATCATCTGGCCGGATTCCGTCGTGAACAGCGGGCCGATGTAGCCCGGCGATATCAGGAACAGGCCGCCACCGACCAGGAACGGCAGGCCGGCCATGATCAGCATGGTGGTGCGCGCCTCCGAGGTGAAGGCGCGGATTTTCAGGCGCAGCTGCTGGCGGGCGCGCAGCAGCGCGCTGAGGTTGGCCAGCGTCTCGGCGAGATTGCCGCCGGTATCGCGCTGGATCGACATGGCGACGATCAGGAAGTTGAACTCGTCGGTCTGCACGGTCTTGGCGGCCCGCCACAACGCAGCCTCGATCGGCGTGCCGAGCTGGACCTCCTGTTGGACACGCTGGAAGATGCCGCCGACCGGATCCTTGATGTCGCGCGCCACGTTGCCGACCGCCTCCTGCACCGGCAGGCCGGCGCGCAGCGCACGCACGATCAGGTCGACCGCCTCCGGGAACAGGAGATTGAACTTTCGCCCGCGCTTCTTGGCGCGCCAGCCGACCCACATGTTGGGCAGGCCGATGCCGAGCAACAGCGAGCCGCCGAGCGCCATGCCGGGCGCCAGGTCGAGCACCAGGTAGAGCAGGAACGCCACGGCAACGGCGATCGAGATGGCGACAAAGGCATAATCGCCCAGCGTCATGTTGGTGCCCGACGCGGCCAGCTTCTGGCGGATCGAGCTGGCATTGGGGAACCAGCGCCACAGCAGGCGGTCGAACGTGGGCAGCCGCCCCTGCCGCTCGACGCGACGCAGCGTCGCCATCTGCAGCGAGCGCGAGCCGGTCAGCGCGCGCGTCTCGATGTCCTCCAGCCTGTCGCGCAGACGCCGCTCGGCGAAGAAGCCGCCGAACACGACGCAAAGGGCGAGGAAGGTCAGGCCGGCGCCGATGGCGACGACGATCGTCACCGTTCCCAGGTCGAGGCCGGCACCGCTCATCCCATCGCCTCCATCAGCACCTTGTCGAGACCGTAGTAGGCCGCGCGCGGCAGGAAGTGCGGGCGCAGCCCCGAGCTCTTGAAGGCGCCGGCGAGCTTGCCGTCGTGGGTCTCGCCCTTGAACTCGTAGGTGAACAGGTCCTGGGTGATGACGACCTCGCCCTCCATGCCCATCACCTCGGTGATGTGCGTGATGCGGCGCACGCCGTCGCGCATGCGGCTGATCTGCACGATCATCTGCAGCGAGCCCGCGATCTGGCTGCGGATCGCCTTGGGCGGCAGGCTGGCCACGCCCATGGTCACCATGTTTTCGAGCCGCGTCAGGGCCTCGCGCGGACGGTTGGAGTGCAGCGTGCCCATCGAGCCGTCGTGGCCGGTGTTCATGGCCTGCAGGAGGTCGATCGCTTCCGGCCCACGGACCTCGCCCAGGATGATGCGATCGGGCCGCATGCGCAGCGCGTTCTTCACGAGGTCGCGCATGTTGACCTCGCCGTTGCCTTCGAGGTTGGGCGGCCGCGTCTCGAGCCGCACGACGTGTGGCTGCTGCATGCGGAGCTCGGCCGCGTCCTCGATGGTGACCACGCGCTCGCCGTTGTCGATCATGCCGGAAAGCGCGTTCAAGAGCGTGGTCTTGCCCGAGCCGGTGCCGCCCGACACCACGAGGTTCAGCCGGCAGCGCGAGGCGATGCGCAGCACCGTTGCCATGGCGGCCGACATGTTGCCCTGGTGGACCATCTGGTCGAAGCCGATCTGGCGCTTGCCGAACTTGCGGATCGACACCGAGGCGCCGTCGATGGCGAGCGGCGGGATGATGATGTTGACGCGACTGCCATCGAGCAGGCGAGCGTCGCAGATCGGGCTCGATTCGTCGACGCGCCGGCCGATGCGGCTGACGATGCGGTTGCAGATGTTGAGCAGATGGGCATTGTCCTCGAATGTCACCGAGGTCAGGTCGAGCTTGCCGGCGCGCTCGACGTAGATCTGCTTGGGCCCGTTGATCATGATGTCGGTGATGGCCTCGTCCTCGAGCAACGGCTCGAGCGGGCCCAGCCCCATCATGTCGTTGACGATCTGGTAGACGAGATCGTCCTGTTCCGGCCGGTTGAGCTGCAGGCGGTGCTCGACCAGCAGCTCGGCGACCAGGCCCTCGAGCTGGCGCACCAGCTCCTTGCGCGGCAGGCTGACGGCGGCGGCGAGGTCGATGCGCGTCATGATGCCGGGCTGCACGGCGCGCCGCGCCTGGTCGACCTTGCTGCGCGACAGGCGGCTGGCCGATCTGTCGGCGGTGTCCGACTTCGCCGCCATCTCGACCGGCTTGGCGGAGGCAAGACGGCTCGCCTGGGCCGACCGTTCCGACAGGTCCGGTGTCGTCACGGCGCGATGCGCTTCGGCTGGCACGGCGACGGGCTCGGGCGCCTCGGCCTCGGTTGCCGCCGGCGCGCTGAAGCTTGTCGCGGGCAGCACCGGGCGCAGCACGTCGGCCACGTAGCCGCGCAGCTCGAGCGGCGCCAGTAGCACACCATTGCCGCGGAAGTGCGCCTGCGCCAGCTGGCCCGCCTGGCGCGTGATCTCGCCGGCCGGTGCCCCGGCCTTGACCATGGCGCGCAGGCGCGGCTCGACGACCCCGCTCAACGCCGCGGCCGCCGAGGCCACCCTCGCCGCACGGTCGGCCGGCGCCGCAGCCGTCTCGGCCCGCCCCTCGCCCGACGTGCGCCGGCCGATGCGATCGAGCGGTCCTGACGGCGCGCTCGGCGCCTCCTGCCTTTGCTTGCTCAGGCGGCCGAACATCGCCGCTATTTCTTCTTCAGGCCCTGGCCGAACCGGCCAAGCAGTCCCGACGCCTTCTGGGCGACGCTGCCCGCACCACCACCGCCACCCGGCGCGTCGAGGCTGCCGACCAGCGGCCGCAGCGCCTTGACGATGCCGCTGCTGGGCGCGGCCTCCGACAGCGGCTTGCCGAAGTTGATCGCCGACAGCGCCGCGGCGGCGTCGGCCGGGATCTGGCAGTCGACCTTGTGCTTCAACGTGCGTTCGACGTCGGCCACCTTGACCGCCGAGCGCCGGGCGTCGACCGCGCCGCTGGTGGCAATATGCAGCTTGGCGCCGGGCGCCACCTCATGGACCATTTGCTGCAGGCGCATGGCGTCGCGCACGCCCGGCAGGCTGAGGTCGGTGATCAGCAGGATGTCGCTCGAGGCTTCGAGCACCTGGCGCTGAAGCGCGGGATCGCCGCGCGGCACGTCGGCGACGATCCAGCGGAAGCGGCGATGGAAGGAACGCAGGAAGTCGCTGGCCGCGTGCTGGCGTGCCTGGAAGCCGCCGGTCGGCGGCTCCTCGGCCCCCATGGCGTAGAGATACTCGCTCTTCTTCTGGGCGACCTGCTGGATGAACAGCGCGTCGATGCGGTCGGGCTGGTCGAGCGCCTCGCGCAGAGCGTCGATCGCCTCGAGGTCGAGCGCCAGCATGAGCGAGCCATAATGCAGGTCGAAGTCGATCAGCAGCACCTCCTCCCGGAGGCGGGTGCCGAGCATGGCGGCGATCGTGACCGCCGCCGTCGTGGTGCCGACGCCGCCGCGCGCGCCGATCACCGACAGGGTGCGCGGCTTGGCGTCCTTCGCGGCGCCTGCATTCTGCACGATCGTGCCGCCGGTGCGCTCACGCGCCTCCAGCGCGCGCTCGACGGCGCGGCCCATCATGCCTTCGGCAAATGGCATCGCCAGGTAGTCGTTGAATCCGACAGCCAGCAGGTCGCGGTAGAGCGCCACGTCGTTGATACGGCCGACGCCGATCACCAGGCAGGTGCCCGGCACCGAGGTCTTGAGCGCGGCGGCGTCGGCCACGGGATCGCCGGCATCGCCGATATCGACGATCAGCAGGTCGAGATCACGCGGCCATTCGCTGATGGCGAGCGCGCTGTCGATCGTGCCTTCACGGACATTGGCCTTGCCCAGCGTCATGTTGAACAGGTCGGCCGACACGCGCGACAGCGTGACGGTGTCCGACACGAAGGCCATGGCGCTGAGGGCGGGCCGTTCGTCGCCGGCAACGGACGGTGAACGCGGCGCGGTTGCGGAAGCCGCCATGTCGAAGCCTCAGTTGCTCGGGGGCGGCGAAGCGCCGCCACCGCCGCCGCCGCCACCGGTGCCGGCCGCCGCGCCGCCGATGAGGCCGGAGGTATTGAGCGCCGCGACCTTGCCCTCGCGATAGCGGGCGATCGCCAGCGCGTTGATCGTGGCGTCGGCCGGCCCGGCCGGGCGGCCGACCGCGGCATCGCGCGGGCGAGCCAGCATCTGCCCCATGTTGTAGGAGTCTGAGCAACCGAAGCCCGGCATCGCCGCCTCGTTGGGATTGGCGGTGGTGGCGGGGCTGTAGTTCGGGCAGTTGTTGAAGCCCAGCAGGTATTCCGAGCGCACCACGACCACGGTGTTGGGTCCCATCGCCATCGCCGGCTCGACCGACGTGCTCACCCAGCGGGCGCCGGCATCGGACAGGACTTGGCCGACGCGCTGGGCGCGGGCCCGCTGCATTGGCCCGCCGGT
>DATGZZ010000903.1:0-4402 GCA_035296945.1 Reyranella sp. | reverse complement strand
ATCAGTAGTTGAATGGCAGCCCAAGTGCCCTCGGGATTTTGGACAACTTCATTTGCTCCGAAGCGGACGACCTTCCACCCCAACCTCTCCATTACCGCAGTGCGCCGGGCATCTGCTTCCACTTGGTCAGCGTGCTGATCGCCGTCGATCTCAATGACAAGGCCCTTCGACGCGCAGGCGAAATCGGCGAAATAAGGACCGATGGGATGCTGGCGACGGAACTTGATGCCTTGCATGCGATGCGCACGGATCAACTCCCAACAGAGCTTCTCGGCTCGACTGGGATCGCGTCGCAGCTCACGTGCTCTCTCCGACTTCCTACTCATGCCCCCTCTCTCCCCGCCTCTCCCCCTAGCGGGGGAGAGGAGCATGAAGGAGGAATGGCAATGAACCGATCGGTTGTGAGCGGACACTTGCCTACCCCAGCGGCTGGGCCGCGATGTCGGACTTCACCTTGCGCAGGATCTCGGCGGCTTCCGAGCCCTGCAGGCGCTGGATGTCGTCCTGGTACTTCAAGAGCACGCCCAGCGTGTCGTTGATGGTCTTGGGATCGAGGTCGAGCGCGTTCAGCTCCGACAAAGCCGTCGCCCAGTCGATCGATTCGGCGACGCCCGGCGCCTTGAACAGGTCGAGCTTGCGCAGCTCCTGGACGAAGCCCACGACCTGGCGCGACAGGCGCTCAGCAGCGCCCGGCGCCTTGACCCTGAGGATCTCGAGCTCGCGCTTGAGGTCGGGATAGTCGACCCAGTGATAGAAGCAGCGCCGCTTCAGCGCGTCGTGGATCTCGCGCGTGCGGTTGGACGTGATGATCACGATCGGCGTCTGCGCCGCCTTGATCGTGCCGAGCTCGGGGATCGTCACCTGGAAGTCGGACAGCACTTCCAGCAGATAGGCCTCGAACGGCTCGTCGGTGCGGTCGAGCTCGTCGATCAGCAGGATGGGTGCGCCCTCGGTATGTGGGCTGAGCGCCTCGAGCAGCGGGCGGCGGATCAGGAAGCGTTCGTCGAAGATGTCGGCGGCAAGCTGGCCGCGATCGTGCACGCCCTGCGCCTCGGCGAGGCGAATCTCGATCATCTGGCGCGAGTAGTTCCATTCATAGACCGCGGAATTGACGTCGAGGCCCTCGTAGCACTGCAGGCGGATCAGCGGCCGCTTCAAGGTCGCGGACAGGACCTTGGCGATCTCGGTCTTGCCCACGCCGGCCTCGCCTTCGCAGAACAAGGGGCGGCCGAGCTTCAGCGCCAGATAGAGGACGGTGGCGAGGCTGCGGTCGGCGATGTAGTCGCCGCCCTGCAGGAGATCGAGGGTGGCGTCGATGGAGGGCGGTACAGGAGTGGACATGCGTCAGTGTAGCGGATGGGGTTGGGGCTCGATATGGTGGGAATCGCGAGATAATTCAAGGATTTGGAGGCAGCCATGCAGGCGGCGTTGTTCAAGGATCGCACGGCCATCGTGACCGGCGGCGCACGCGGCATCGGCCTTGCTTGCGCGGCCAGGATCGCCGCCGGCGGCGGCCGCGTGGCGCTGTGGGACCGCGACATCGACCGCGCCAGGCAATCCGCCGCATCCTTGGGCAAGAGCGCGATCGCCGTGCAGGTCGACGTCACCAGCGAAGAGTCGGTCCACCAGGCGCTCGCTGCCACCGAGGACCAGCTCAGCCCGCCCGACATCCTGGTCGCCAGTGCCGGCATCACCGGTCCCAACACGACGGTCGTGAGCTATCCCGTCGATGCCTGGAAGCAGGTGATCGACATCAACCTGACGGGAGTCTTCCTGTGCAATCGCGCCGTCGCCGGCGGCATGGCGATGCGCGGGCGTGGCCGCATCGTCAACATCGCTTCGGTGGCGGGCAAGGAAGGCAATCCCAACGCCTCGGCCTACTCCGCCTCCAAGGCCGGCGTCATCGGCCTCACCAAATCGCTCGGCAAGGAGCTCGCGACGACCGGTGTGCTGGTGAACTGCGTGGCGCCGGCCGTGGTCAAGACAGAGCTGTTCAGCCAGATGACCGAGCAGCACATCCAGTACATGCTGAGCAAGATCCCGATGAGCCGCTTCGGCGAGGTCGAGGAAGTGGCCGAGATGGTCGCCTGGCTTGCATCGGACCTTTGCACTTTTGCCACCGGTGCGACGTTCGATTTGTCGGGCGGCCGGGCGACCTACTGAGGCAGTCTCATGCTCTTCCGGACCGCGAGCTTCCAGCTCGCTCATGCCTCTTGAGCGCGCAGGATGCGCGCGGTCCGGAAGAGCATGAGGCGAAGAGAGAAAAGGAACCGTAGCCACTATGCAACTCCACGACCTCACCCTCAGCGAACTCTCGGCCGGCCTCGCCGCGAAGAAGTTCTCCTCACGCGACATCGTCGACGCCCTGCTCGGCCGCATCACCAAGGCGAACGACAAGCTGCATGCCTTCATCGAGGTCTATGCCAAGGAGGCCAAGGCCATGGCCGACGGCGCCGACAAGGCGCGCGCCGGCGGGTTTCCGCTCGGGCCGCTGCATGGCCTGCCCATCGCCTACAAGGATCTGTGCGACATCGCCGGCCGCATCGGCACCGGCGGCTCCAAGATGTTCGAGAAGCGCATCGCCACCGAGACCTCCAACACCGTCGAACGGCTGACCGCCGCCGGCATGGTGCCGCTCGGCAAGCTGCACATGGTCGAGTTCGCCTTCGGCGGCTGGGGCACCAATCCGCTGATGGGCGCGCCGTGGAACCCGTGGGACCTCGCGACGCATCGCGTGCCCGGCGGCTCGTCGAGCGGCACCGGTGTGGCCGTCGCCGCGCGCCTCACGCCGGCCGGCATCGGCAGCGACACCGGCGGCTCGGTGCGCATCCCCTCGGCGTTCAACGGCCTGGTCGGCCTGAAAGTCACGTTCGGCCGCATCGGGCTTTCTGGCACCATGCTGCTGAGCTGGACGCTCGATTCGATCGGCCCGATGGCGCGCAGCGTCGAAGACTGCGCCCTCCTCCTCAATGCGCTGGCCGCTCCCGACGCGCGCGATCCGACGACATTCGGCCAGCCGCTCGAGGACTTCACCGCGGCGACCAAGCCCGGCTCGATCGAAGGCATGCGCATCGCGATGCCCGACACCAAGCAGCTTCCCGGCTTCATGCATGCCGACGTGACCAAGGCCTGGCAGTCGGCCGGCCGGACCTTCGAAAGCCTGGGCGCCACCGTCGAAGCCGTGCGCCTGCCCGACTGGTATTTCGACCTGTCGCGGCCGGCTGGCACGATCATCGCGTCGGAGGCCTATGCGCTGCACCGCGATTACATCGAAGACATGGACAAGGCGATCGGCCCCGGCGTCCGGGCGCGCGCCCAGGCTGCGAAGCTGTTCGCGGCGGGCTCCTATCCCGAGGAGATGCGGATCCTCGAGCAGAGGCGGCGCTTCTTCAACGACTGGTTCTCGGCCTACGACGCGATCCTGATGCCGACCATGGCGATCCCCGCGATTCCCGTGGCGGAAGTCGACGAGACCTCGCCGATTCCCGGCTTCCTGACGCGGCCGGCGAACTATCTCGGCCTGTGCGGCCTCGCCATGCCGGCCGGCCAATCGGGCGGCCTGCCGATCGGCGTCCAGATCGTCGGCAAGCCCTTCGCCGAGCGCGACGTGTTGCGCCTGGGCAAGGCCTTCCAGGACGCCACGGACTTCCACAGGCGCGCGCCCGATCTGTCGGCGCTGGGGCTCTGAGCGGGTGCAGGCACTGCTGGCGACCTTGGGTACTTTCCGGCATTCCCGGTATTTCCGGCAGAGAGCGTGGTGTGGACCCAAAACGTCGCCCCCCCTCGGTAGTAGGTCGGCCGCGCCTTCGGCGGTCTGGTGAATACTGGACATGTGCCGATTATATAACTGTAGTAATTTAAGTCAAGCTGAACGGGTACGGCGGAGAGAAGCTCGCATGTCGTCTGGATCGAAGAAGGTTGCCCTTGTCACGGGTGCGGCGCGCGGGATCGGTCTCGCGACGGCGGCGCGCTTCCTGGAGGATGGCTGGCACGTGGCGATGCTGGACATCCTGGGCGACGCGCTGCGCTCCGCCGTCGATGGCCTGGACCGTGCAGACGCCACTTTGGCGCTCGAAGCCGATGTCTCGGACGCGAGCGCGGTTCGGGCCGCCGTGGAGCAGACCCAGAGACGGTTCGGCCGCATCGACGCGCTGGTCAACAATGCCGGCATCGCGGTGTTCAAGCCGATGCTCGACGTGACCTTGGAGGAATGGCAGCGCGTGCTCGCGGTCAACCTCACCGGCCCCTTTCTGATGACCCAGGCGGTGGCGCCGATCATGCGCGACCAGGGCGGCGGCGCCATCGTCAACATCACCTCGATCTCGGGCCTGCGCGCCTCCACGTTGCGCGTCGCCTACGGCACCAGCAAGGCCGGCCTGGCGCATCTCACCAAGCAGCAGGC
>DATGZZ010000902.1:0-4793 GCA_035296945.1 Reyranella sp. | reverse complement strand
GCCCATAGCTGGGCCCTGCTGATGACCGCCGACGCCGCGGGCGCGCCGATGGCCACCCATCTGTCGCTGCTCTGGCAGAACGACGGCAGCGAGCACGGCTCGCTGATCGGCCACATGGCGCGCGCCAACGGCCATTGGAAGCTGTTCGAGCGCCCAGCCGATTCACTGGCGCTGTTCTGGGGGCCGCACGCCTACGTCTCGCCGACCTGGTACACACCGGGTCCCAAGGTGCCAACCTGGAACTACGTCACGGTGCATGCCTACGGCCGGCCGCAGATCGTCGACGACACCAAGGGCGTGCTGGTTGTGCTGGCCAAGCTCGCGGCCGCATACGAAGGCACCGGTCCGGAGGCCTGGGGCCTGGGCCGCCTGCCGGCGGGCAACGCCGAGATGCAGACCAAGGGCATCGTCGCCTTCCGCATGCCGCTCACGCGCGTCGAGACCAAGATCAAGCTCAGCCAAAACCGCGACCTGGAAGACCGCACGCGCGTCATCGCCAGGCTCGAAGCGAGTGACAGCCAGGATGCGCAGGCCACGGCCAAGTGGATGAAGCGCGTGCTGCCCTGATGGCGGTGCGCGAATTCAAGACGGCCGAGAGCTTCTACAAGTGGCTTGTTAAGAACCACGACAAGGCGGGCGAGGTCTGGATCAAGATCCACAAGGTCGGTTCGGGCTTGAAGTCGATCACGCCCAAAGAGGCGACCGACGTCGCGCTGTGCTGGGGCTGGATCGACGGCCTCCGCAAGGGCTTCGATGACAAGAGCTTCCTGCAGCGCTACTCGCCGCGCACAAAGAAGAGTGTGTGGAACCAGATCAACGTCGACAATGTCGCCCGGCTGATCCGCGAAGGCCGCATGACGGAGCATGGGTTCAAGCAGGTCGAGGCCGCCAAGGCCGACGGGCGCTGGGATCGCGCTTACCGCAGCAAAGGTGCTGCAGTTCCCACCGATCTTCAGGCCGCCATCGATGCCGAGCCCAAGGCGCGGCGTCTGTTCGACAAGCTCAGTGCCCAGAACCGCTTTGCGCTTATCTTCCGCACCCAGAACATGAAGACCGAGAGCGGGCGACAAAAGAAGATCGAGTCCTTGGTCGCCATGCTGAAGCGCGGCGAGACGATCTACCCGCAGAGCAAGCGCCCGGTGTCATCCCGAGCGTAAGCGAGGGACCTTTCCTGTTGCCTGAAAGGTCCCTCACTTCGCTCGGGATGACAGCCTTGGGCGGCGCTACTTGGCCTTCAGGAAATCGGTGACCCGAAGCACGATCAGCTCGTTGTCGTCGGACTTGCCGAGCGCGCGGCCCGACGAGAAGGGCAGGTTGTTGTCGTTGCCGACGATGATGCGATCGCCGTCGATCACGTCGACATTCTCGATGGTGAAGAACGGGAAGGTGAGCTTGCCGTCCTTGCCGCCCTGGCGCGCGACCTTGTTGGGATCGTCGATGTCCATCAGGTCGATGTAGCCCACCTTCTTGACGAACCCGTCGCCGTCGGCCTGGCCGAGATCGACCTTGTAGATGCGCTTGAACTTGGCCGGCACGTTGAAGCAGTCGGACTTGGCGGCACCGGCGGCGCAGGCCAGCGCCGGATCGCCCTCGCTGTCGTCGCGCTCGATGATGAGGCCGCTCTGGGCATCGATCAGGTTGAAGTCGCCGATCGCGTTGGTCGGCGCCTCCAGCGCATACTTCCAGCTCTTGCCGGTGTAGGCGTCCTTGTCGGCGTCGAACTCGAGGATACGCAGGTAGGCCGTGCCTTCCTTGGACTCGGGTTTGCCGTCGGCTGCCACCAGCGGCCCCTCGAGCAGCGGGTAGAGGAACTTGCCGTCGGGCGAGGCCGCCATGCCCTCGAAACCCTTGCTGCGCCGGACTTGGAACGTCACCGGGCCGGGCGCCGCCGGCATCACCATCGCCGGATGGTCGGGTGAGCGCACGGGCTTGCCGTCGACCACAGTCTCGAACACTTGTAGGACCTTGCCGTTCTTGTCGGTCTTGATCAGGAACGGCCCGAACTCGTCACCGAACCACAGCGCGTCGCCGATCGGCTGGATCGATTCGATGTCGAAGTCGGAGCCGGTCAGGTAACGCCTGGCCGTGTTCTCGTTGACGATGCGGAACGGCACCTTGCGGTCGGGATCGTGCAGGAAGGTCGTCGCCACGCGCTCGACCGCGCCCGTCTTCCAGTCGGGCTTCACGACGTGGAACATCAGCATGGCGTCGGGCGAGTTGGCCTTCGAGCCGAAGCCGTTGTCGGTCAGGGTCAGGAACGTCCCGTCCTTCATGTTCTTGATGCCCGACAGGCCCTGCACCGGCTGGCCCTTGAGCGGCAGGCTGATGCCGGTCGGGCGCGGTGCTGCCTTGTCGGAGAGGGCGGAGATGCCGGGCACGCTTTGCGGCGTGTCGACCCTCTGGCCGGCCGGGCCGGCATAGCGGCCGGAGATTTTTAGCTGCTCGGGCGCATCGGCCGGCGGCGGCACCAGGGTCAGGGCCGGCAGCACGGCGTGGCCCTCGAGGACGGCCGGATACTTGGTCTGGGCCATCGCGCTGGTCGCCAGGAGGATCGCGGTGGCGGCGAGCAAGAAGGGTTTTGGCATGCTTGTCTCCCGATTGGATCGCCCCGGTGCTAGCGGCGTGGCGCTACGGTTTGACGACAGCCCTGGTGAAATCCCGGGGATCGTCATCGGACTGTCATAAAGCGCGTTACCTTCGTCGCCGGCTGAGCCATCATGCGCCAAGGGGATGGAAGGGTGATCCATGGTTGACGAAGACGAGGGCGTCTCGGGCTCCACCGAGGTCTCGATCGGTGAGCTGATCGAGCAGCGCCTGTCGCGACGCGGCGTGCTGTTCGGCCTGGCGGGGACCGCTGCTGCGACCGCCCTCGGCGGTGGTGTGGCGCAGGCGCAGAAAAGCGGGCCTTCCTCCTTCACCTTCACGGAGGTGCCGCACGTCAACGATCCGACGCACCACGTGCCGGACGACTACGAGGTGCAGATCCTGATCCGCTGGGGCGACCCGGTCCTGCCCGGGGCGGCCGCCTACGATCCCACCAAGCAGAGCGGCGCCGTGCAGGCCCTGCAGTTCGGCTACAACAACGACTTCCTCGGCCTGCATCCGCTGCCGCTACCTGGTCCAGGGGGCGGCAGCACGACCGGCGATCGCTTCCTGATGGTGGTCAACCACGAATACACGAACTCCAACCTGATGCTGGCTGGCATCGGCGAGGGCCGCGAGGCGCGCCTGCGCGCCGACCAACCGCAAGCCGAGATCGAGATGGCGGCGCACGGTGGGGCCGTCATCGAGATCGCGCGCGAAGGCCGGCGCTGGAAGGTCGTCGACGGCAGCCGCTACGCCCGCCGCATCGACGCCACCACGCCGATGCGCATCGCCGGCCCGGCGGCGGGCGACGCCCGGATGAAGACCTCGGCCGATCCGACCGGCACCAAGGTGCTGGGCATGTTCAACAACTGCGCCGGCGGCGAGACGCCGTGGGGCACGTGGCTCACCTGCGAGGAGAATTTCTACTTCTACTTCGCGGGCGACGGCGCCAGGCATCCCGACCAGGTGTTGGCCAAGCGCTACGGGCTTGGCCGCACGGTCTCCTATGCCTGGGGCAAGTATTTCGACCGCTTCAACTTCGACAAGGAACCGAACGAGCCCAACCGCTTCGGCTGGATCGTCGAGATCGACCCCTATGATCCGCAAGGCACGCCAGTGAAGCGCACGGCGCTCGGCCGCTTTGCCCATGAAGGCTGCCACCATGCCGTGGCCAAGGACGGCCGCGTCGTCTGCTACATGGGCGACGATTCACGCATGGAGTACGTCTACAAGTTCGTGACGGCCAAGCCCTGGAACCCCGACGACCGTGCCGCCAACCGCGACCTGCTCGACGAGGGTACGCTCTACGTCGCGCGCTTCGACGACGGCGGCAAGGTCGTGTGGCTGCCGCTGCTTCACGGCCAGGCGCCGCTGACCGCGGAGAACGGATTCGCCAGCCAGGCCGATGTGGTGATCAACGCCCGCCGCGCCGGCGACCTTCTGAAGGCCACGCCCATGGACCGGCCCGAAGACATCGAGCCCAATCGGGTCAACGGCCGCGTCTATGTCGCGCTGTCGAACAACAGCTCGCGCAAGCCCGAGCAGGTCGACGCCGCCAATCCGCGGGCGAAGAACGACCACGGCCATATCGTCGAGATCACGCCCAAGGACGGCGACCATGCGGCCACGGAAGGTACCTGGGAAATCCTGATTGCCGGCGGACAGCCCGGCAAGCACGAGGGCGCCAAGTATCACCCGGCGACCTCGGCCGACGGCTGGCTGACCTGCCCGGACAACGTCGCCTTCGACAGCAAAGGCCGGCTGTGGATCGCCACCGACAGCGCCGAGCAGGCGGGCATCGCCGACGGGCTCTATGCCTGCGACGTGACGGGCGAGGGGCGGGCGCTGACGCGGCAGTTCTTCGCCGCGCCCAAGGGCGCTGAGGTCTGCGGTCCGATTTTCACGTCGGACGACCGCACGCTGTTCCTCGCCATCCAGCATCCGGGCGAGGGCAAGGGCTCTACCTTCGAGACGCCGTCGACGCGCTGGCCCGATTTCAAGGACGGTGCGCCGCCCCGGCCGGCAGTGATCGTTATCACCAAGAAGGATGGCGGGCCGATCGGATCGTGAGCGATCGTCATCGAAGTGAAACGTGTCCGTCACGTAGCCATCGCTCGTGAGGGTCTACCTCCGGCCGCCAAGTCGGCCAGAGGAGAGATTAGGATGGACCTGCGCAGCACCGGAAACATCGACCCCGAGGATACGGG
>DATGZZ010000901.1:0-4203 GCA_035296945.1 Reyranella sp. | reverse complement strand
TGCTCTCTCACTGAGCCAAAGTCAGCGGTACGCTACTCGGGCGGCGGGATGGTGAACGGTTGTTGCGCAGAAGGTTCTCCATGCGCTTTATGCCGTCGGCATAGCGCCGGTTGTCGCAGTCGACGCCCGCCGTCTTGCGCTCCATGTCGGTGGTGGCGCCTTCGCCGCGCCGGCCGCAAGATTAGTCAGGGCATCGAAGCGGCAAAGTCAGAGGTTGGCGATGATCGCGTGATCGGGACTGCGTTACCTGCGTCCTCGGGATGAGACGCCTCACTTGCCTTGCCTCGCATCAACCTGTCGAATCTGGCCGGACTGTTCGGATGACGCTTGGTTGACAGAGCCAGCATCTCCTGCGTGCTGGCTCCTTGAGGACGTTGCTGCCGGCCCGGGACGCGGCGCCCTCGCTGAGCGCGCAGAAGCCGTTACGGAAGCGGAGCTGCTTTGTTCTGGTTGACCTGCGCGGGGCGCCACGACCTGCCCGATCCATTTACTCGAGGAACGTGGAAATCTCCTCGAGGCTCTTCTTCCGCATCGCGTGTTTGGGCACCGTCGCGTCGTCCGCCGGGTAGCCGGTCACCAGGAGGATGTACGGCTTTTCGCTCTTCGGCCGTCCGCACAGCTCGTTGAGAAAGCCCATCGGGCTCGGCGTGTGCGTGAGCGTGGCCAGCCCCGCCTGATGCAGGGCCGCGATCAGGAAGCCGGTGGCGATCGAGACCGACTCCGGGACGTAATAGTTCTTGCGCACCACGCCGTCGGCGCTCGGGCTGGATCGTGCACCGAAGATGCAGATGAGCCACGGCGCGCGCTCGAGAAAGGGCTTGTCCGGGTCGGTGCCGAGCGGCTTCAGCGCCGCCAGCCATTGGGCGCCGGCCTTGCCGGCGTAGAACTGGCGCTCCTCCTCCTCTGCGGCAAGCCGTATGCGCCGCTTGCGCGCGGCGTCGCTGACCACGGCGAAGTGCCAGGGCTGGTGGTTGGCGCCGCTTGGCGCGGTGCCGGCCGTGGCCAGGCATTGCTCGACCAGATCGCGCGGCACCGGCTCGGTCGAGAAGTCGCGGATGGTGCGTCGCCGGCACATCGCCTCGTGGAAGGCACGGGCGCGGGCCCGCATCTCGTCGATCGGCAGGCGGCGGAAGCCGGTGAGGGGGATCGGCTCGTAGTCGCTGGTCATCGTCTTCCTTTCGCAGCGATTGGGCGGATATCACGTCGTGCAGCGCGGATCGAGGATGTCGCGCAGGCAGCTATGGACAATATAACTAAAGTGCCATATAATAACCATGGTGTTTGATTGGCTGCACATTGACGGGTGAGGAGGGAGTCGAGCATGTCCACAAAGCCAAGGCCGGGACGGACCCATCGTGCCGCAACGCCGGAGCCGGCCGCCGAGCCGCCGACCGTGATCTCGCTGGACGCTGCGGACCCGCCGGACGCGGCGCCGCCGAAGCGGCCGACCCGCGCCCGCCTGCAGACGTTCTTCCTGCGGGAATTCGCGCGCTCCGGGTCCCTGGCCGACGCGGCGGCGCGGACCGGCGTCGCGCCGCGCACCGTGCAACGCTGGCGCGCGAGCAACACCGTCTTTGCCGGCCGTTACGCTGCCGTGCTGGAGACGCGGGTCGAGCTGCTCGAGGACGCGGCGATGCGCCGTGCGCTCGGCAGGGTGAACCGGCCGGTGTTCCACCGCGGCGAGCACGTCGCCAACGTCGAGCGGCACAACGACGTCATGCTGATGCGCGTCCTGGCGCGCTTCGACCGGCTGCGCGAGCGGCGTGCCGCGGACGAGGCGCGTCGCGCCGCCGACGCGGACGCCGTCGACGACATCCGCCTGCTCGAGGAAGCCAGCGAGCGCGCCCGATGGTTTGGACGCCATGACGTCGCGCGACCGGGTGCGGGCGACAGCGCCAGTGTCGAAAATGTCGTCGTTCATGCGACAGGCGTCAGCGACCGCAAATGACCGATTCGGCAGGATTTGCAGTCGGTTGCCGGGAGATTCCGCGACGCGAGGCGAATGCGTTCGTAATTTGGCGCCAGCGCGTTTCGTGCGACACAGGAAAGCTGATCCAGGGAGGACATTCTTATGGCATCGCCGCTTTTCGACCTGTCGGGCAAGGTCGCCGTCGTCACCGGCTCGAGCAAGGGCATCGGCAAGTCGATCGCCCTGCACCTCGCCCTGCAGGGCGCCAAGGTCGTGGTGTCGTCGCGCAAGAAGCCGGCCTGCGACGAGGCGGCTGCCGAGATCCGCACGGCGGGAGGCGAGGCGATCGTCATCCCCTGCAACATCTCGGACAAGGCGCAGTGCGAGAACCTGATCGCCGAGACCAAGAAGCAGCTCGGGCCGGTCGACGTGCTGGTCCTGAACGCGGCCACCAATCCCTACTACGGGCCGACCGACAAGATGCCGGACGAGGTCTTCACCAAGATCATGCAGAACAACATCCTGTCCAACATCTGGCTGATCAATCTCTGCGCGCCCGACATGAAGGCCAAGAAGGACGGCTCGGTGATCATCGTGTCGTCGATCGGCGGCGTGCGGGCGAGCACCGTGATCGGCGCCTATTGCATCTCCAAGGCGGCCGACATGCAGCTCGCGCGCAACCTCGCGGCCGAGCTCGGGCCCGACAACATCCGCGTCAACACCATCGCGCCCGGCCTGGTGCGCACCGACTTCGCCCGCGCGCTGTGGGACAATCCCGAGTATCTCGACAAGCGCCTGCAGTCGGCGCCACTGCGCCGCATCGGCGAGCCCGACGACATCGGCGGCATCGCCGTCATGCTGGCCGGCAAGGCCGGCGCCTTCATCACCGGCCAGACCATCATCGCCGATGCAGGGGTCACGATCGGCGGCTAATGTCTTTGCTGGGAGCGCGCCACTCCGTGGCGCTCATCCGCATGAGCGCCACGGAGTGGCGCGCTCCCAGCAAAAAGGGAGGGAAACAATGAAGCGCATAAGCGTCCTGTTCGGAATTTTCGGCGTCCTTCTGGCGAGTGCGGCTGGCGCGCAGACCTACCCATCCAAGCCGGTCCGCATCGTGGCGCCGTTCCCGCCGGGCGGTGTTGCCGACGTGCTGGCGCGGGCAATCCAGCCTGGCCTGCAGGAGGCGCTGGGCCAACAGGTCATCATCGACAACAAGCCGGGCGCCGGCGGCAATATCGGTGCGGAGATCGTGGCCAAGGCCGAGCCCGACGGCCACACGCTGCTGCTGGCCTCGGCCGGCATCCTGACGATCAACGAGTTCCTCTATGCCAAGATGCCGTTCGACACGGACAAGGCCTTCGCCCCCATCACCGTGGTCGGCGACATGCCGAACATCGTGGTCGTGCATCCCAAGACCGGGCTCAACACGCTGAAAGAGCTTGTCGACAAGGCCAAGGGCGAGCCCGGCAAGCTCAACTTCGGTTCGGCCGGCAACGGCACCACCACGCATCTCGCCATCGTGCTGCTGGAGCAGGCGGCCAAGATCAAGCTGGCGCACGTGCCCTACAAGGGCGCGGCGCCGGCAGTGCAGGATCTCGTCGCCGGTCAGATCGACGGCCTGGTCGACAATCCGCCACTGGTGCTGGGCCATATCCGCAGCGGTGCGATCCGGGCGCTGGCCTGGGCGGCGCCGCAGCGCATGTCCATCCTGCCCGACGTGCCGACCGCGGCCGAGGCAGGCCTGCCGGGCTTCGAGGCCTCGTCGTGGTTCGCCCTGGTGGCGCCGGCCGGCACGCCGCCGGAGATCTTGGCCAGGCTCAACGCCGAGACCGCCAAGATCCTGCGCGATCCCAAGATGGTCGAGACCTTCAACGGCCGCGGCGTGCGCCTGGTCGGCAACTCGGTGGCCGACTTCACCGCCTTCATTCCCAAGGAACGCGCGCGCTGGGCCGAGATCGTCAAGGCCTCCGGAGTGAAGATGGAATGAGCCTCTATCAGGTCCAGAAGCTGATCTACCAACTGAACCGCGATCCGCGCACGCGCGAGCGCTATGAAAACGAGCGCGATGCGGTGCTGGCCGACTACGAGCTGACGGATGAGGAGAGGCGGGCACTCACGGAACCGGACGTCGGCCTGCTCTACGTGCTGGGCGTGAACGGCCAGCTCCTGATGCACTTCGCGGCGTTGCACAAGTTCGAGTGGACCGCCTATCTCGACGCCATGCGCCAGGGACTGGTGAAGCACGGTCCGGTGCGCGAGGGCGTCTATGCCGCGACAGGCTACGAGGGTGTCGA
>DATGZZ010000900.1:0-2032 GCA_035296945.1 Reyranella sp. | reverse complement strand
TGACCTGCTCCGTGAGCTTGTCGAGCGAGCGGATATGTCCCTTGGCGCGTGCCTTGGCGATGGCGCGCTCGGCTTTGCGCCGCACGCGCAGCGACAGCGCATCGAGCATCTCGCGCTCGTCGATGGTGTCGTACCAGACTTCGAGGTAGCTCATCTCGGCGTAGCGTCGCATGCGCTTGCGATAGCTTTCCACGCAGGCGCGCGCCGCCGCCTCGGTCTCCGCCTTGTCGCCGCCCATGAAGCGCGTGGCAACGACAGCGCTCGCCGTCAGCCGCTTGAGGTCCCATTCCCACGGCCCGGGGTGGACCTCGTCGAAATCGTTGATGGCGAAGACCAGGTTGCGTTCGGCCGAGGCGTAGACGCCGAAATTGGCGACGTGCATGTCGCCGCACGCCGCCACGGCCAGGCCACTGATCGGGGTGCGCGACAGGTCGGCCGCCATCACCGCCGCCGAACCGCGCAGGAAGGCGAAGGGCGAGACCAGCATCCGCGCATAGCGCACCGGGACCAGCTTCTGGATCCGCCCGGCGTTCTGCCTCTCGAGGATGTCGATCGGATCGGCCCGATCGGAACGCTTGCCATAGATCGCGTGGGCCGAGCGCGGCACCTTCTCGCGCAGCGCCTTGCCCGCCGCCAGGCGCTCCGCGACCGAGGGCCGCCGGGCCATGAACGTCTCGCTCAGCTTGCCGCGTTCCTGGCCGGTGAGCAGCCGGTAGTAGCTCGGGTCGATGTTTGCCCTGAGATCGACGATTGTCACGCTGTCCCCGCTCGCTGTCGCGTCACGATAGGCCGCTCAGCGCGCGCCCTTCAACCGGCTTGGCCGTCACTCAACCCGGCGCTGGCGTGGCGTGGATGGTGACCGTGTTGCAGCCGCTGCCCTGCCAGCGATAGGACTGGGTGTTGCCCTTGGTGACCG
This sequence comes from Reyranella sp., assembly GCA_035296945.1. Classification (GTDB taxonomy): domain Bacteria; phylum Pseudomonadota; class Alphaproteobacteria; order Reyranellales; family Reyranellaceae; genus Reyranella. Next base: position 1,116 of record DATGZZ010000900.1, on the reverse strand, counting down.
TCCATTCGACGATGCAGCCCTGGCGCACCAGGGTGGGCGGAAAGCCGCCGATCGGCATCCACATGCCCCAGCCGACGCGCTGGTAGGTCGGCGCCCAGCCGCCGACAATGTAGGACGTGTCCCAGCGCCATTGCAGGATCTTGGTGTCCTCGTCGAGCTGGTAGCTGTTGTCGGGGATGCGGCCCATGCCGCCCAGCAGGCTGCGCTCGTTGCTGCCGGACATCTCGCGCAGCCTCATGTCGAATTCCTGGTTGGTCTGCCCGGCGCAGGTGGCGGCCAGCCAGGGCAGCAGAAGGGCGACGACGGCCCGAATGGCGGCACGCATACGACACTCCGCTTGCTACCGTGAGCCGAGGGTGCGCCGCGTTGCGCGCGCGGGTCAAGGGCGGGTAAATGACAGCGTCGTGAGTGCGCGGGGGAAGCATTGAGGGGACTTGTCTTTTTCCTGCTCGCAGGACTGCTCGTGTGCGGGCAGTTCTGGCACACCTACACCGACTCCGAGCGCTACGGCCATTACGCCGACCTCATGCCGTCCGACTGGAAGGCCACCAATGTATGGCTGGCGGCCGCCGACTGCGCACTCGAGCGCGGCGTCTGGCTCGCCGTCTGCGAGCAGGGACAGCTGGTGCCGATGTCGGAGCGGGCGATCGCCGACGATCCGGGCCATGCGCTGCTGCTCGGCCTGTGGTCGATGGCGACGCGGCGCCACGCCGACCTGATCGACGTGGCGCGTCTTAACACGCTCACCGATGCGATCGGGCTGGTGACCTTGGCCGGCCTGCTGTTCGCCCTGCGCGCCTACATCGCCTCGATCGTGCTGTTGTGGAAGGGGCCGATCGAATATCTCGGCTGGATGGGCACCTCGCCGCACTGGGCCTATGTCGGCCTGGTGAGCCTTGCCGCCGTGCTGCCCATGGCGCTGGCGGCGCGCGAAATGGGCCTGCTGTCGCGACGCGCGGCCAATCGGTGGATCGCCGCCGGCATCGTCTTCCTCACCATAGCGACGTTGATGCGCGAGTCGATCGGCATGATGGGGCTGATGGTCACCGCTGCAGTGGTGATCGTGCTCCTTGTACGCCGGCTCCGTCCCGCCCCGGTGCTGCTGGTCGGCATGCT
>DATGZZ010000899.1:0-6725 GCA_035296945.1 Reyranella sp. | reverse complement strand
TCGCACTATGCGGGAATCGTGCCCTGCGGCATCGCCGAGCACGGGGTGACGTCGCTGGTCGACCTCGGGCTGCCGGTGACGCTGACAGATCTCGACACGGCGCTGGCGGAGACCTTCGAGGAGGTGTTCGGCGAAGGCGTCCGGCCGTCGGTTGCTGCGTAACGACTTTCAATATTCCTCCCCTTCGCGGAATCCGCGAAGGGGAGGTGCCCGCGAAGCGGGCGGAGGGGTCATGAGCATCATCGCTGGTGCTCATGACCCCTCCGGCCCTTCGGGCCACCTCCCCGCGCTTCGCGCAGGGAGGCATGACTCTAACCCGTCGGAAGCTGCGTAAAACCTTGCGGCAGGACGTCGAGATCGACCGGCTCGATGTCGACGTTGTCGACACGCGCCATGGGCGGACCGCGGCGGCAGGCATCGATCATCTCGCCCACCGCGTTGTCGTCGCCGACGATCAGCACCTCGACCGCGCCGTCGATGCGGTTGCGCACCCAGCCGGTCAAGCCAAGGTGGTGCGCGGTCGTGATCGTCCAGTCGCGATAGCCCACGCCCTGCACCCGGCCGGTGATCGTGAGGCGGGCCTGCAATGCCATCGATTTCAGGTGAACTCGATGATCTTCTGGTCGACGCGCAGGCTGTCGCCGGCCTTGGCGTGCAGGGTCTTGACCGTGCCGTCCTGCACCGCGCGCAGCACGTTCTCCATCTTCATCGCCTCGACCACGGCAAGCGCCTCGCCCGCCTTGATCTCCTGGCCCTCGCTCACCGCCACCGACGCCAGCAGGCCCGGCATGGGCGACAGCAGGAACTTCGAGGTGTCGGGTGCGGCCTTGACCGGCATCAGGGCGTAGAGCTCGGCCTGGCGCGGCGTCAGGACCAGCGCCTCGGCCTGGCCGCCCTCGTTGATCAGCCGCCAGCCTGACGCCAGGGCGTCGATCTGGACGACGACCTGCTGCTTGTCGATGGTGGCGCGCATCAGCGGCTCGCCCGGCGACCAGTCGGTCTTGACCGCAATCTTGCGGCCATCGGCTTCGACAGTGAAGCCGCCCGGATTGCCCGCGCTCACGGTGACGGCCAGCGGCTCGCGGTTCAGCATGACGACGCGGCTGTCCTGCGTCCTTCCCAGGCGCGTCCCCTTGATGCGGTCGACGACGGCGGCGACGGCGGCCAGCATGGCGGGATCGCGCGGCGGCACGTGCGCCGCGGTAAAACCGCCCTTGAACTCCTCGGCGATGAAGTTGGTGGTGAGCTTGCCGGCGCGGAAGCGCGGATGGGCCATCAGGGCGGCCAGGAACGGCACGTTGTGCGACACGCCGCGGACATAGAACTCGTCCAGCGCCCGGCGCATGCGCTCGATGGCGTCGATGCGGGTCTTGCCGTAGCTGCAGAGCTTGGCGATCATCGGATCGTAGAACATCGAGATCTCGCCGCCCTCGTAGACGCCGGTGTCGACGCGCACGTCGGGGCCGGGCGCGGGCTCGCGATACTTTATCAGCCGGCCGGTTGAGGGCAGGAAGTTGCGGAACGGGTCCTCGGCATAGAGGCGTGCCTCGACGGCCCAGCCGTTCAGCTTCACGTCCTTCTGCTCGAGCGGCAGCTTCTCGCCGGCGGCGACGCGGATCATCAGCTCGACCAGGTCGAGGCCGGTGATGAGCTCGGTGACGGGATGCTCGACCTGCAGGCGGGTGTTCATCTCGAGGAAGTAGAACTTGCGGTTCTTGTCGACGATGAACTCGACGGTGCCGGCGCTCTTGTACTTGACCGCCTTGGCGAGCGCGACCGCCTGCTCGCCCATCGCCTTGCGCGTCTTGGCGTCGAGGAAGGGGCTCGGCGCCTCCTCGATCACCTTCTGGTGGCGGCGCTGGATCGAGCACTCGCGCTCCCACAGGTAGAGGCAGTTGCCCTTGCCGTCGGCAATGAGCTGGATCTCGATATGGCGCGGCTCCTCGACGTACTTCTCGATGAACACACGGTCGTCAGCGAACGAGGACTTGGCCTCGCTGGTCGCCGAGACGAAACCCTCGCGCGCCTCGGCGTCGTTGTAGGCGATGCGCATGCCCTTGCCGCCGCCACCGGCCGAAGCCTTGATCATCACCGGATAGCCGACCTGCTTGGCGATCTTCACCGCCTCCTCGGCGTCCTTCAGCGCGTGAAGCCAGCCCGGCACGGTGCTGACGCCGGCCTTCTGGGCGAGCTTCTTGCTCTCGATCTTGTCGCCCATGGCGTGGATGGCGAAGGCATCGGGGCCGATGAAGACGATGCCGGCCTTGGCCAGCGCCTTCTGGAACTCCTGCTTCTCCGACAGAAAGCCGTAGCCCGGATGGACCGCCTGCGCGCCGGTCTTCTTGCAAGCCTCGACGATCTTGTCGATCAAGAGGTAGGACTGCGTCGAGGGCGGCGGCCCGATCAGCACCTTCTCGTCGGCCTCGCGCACATGCAGCGCATCGGCGTCTGCCTCGGAGTAGACGGCCACGGTCTTGATGCCGAGCCGCTTGCACGTGCGGATGACGCGGCAGGCGATCTCGCCGCGGTTGGCGATCAGGATCTTGTCGAACAGCGGATGGCTCTTCGCTGCGGGCTTCGCCGATGCCGTGGCGGCCTTCTTGATCGCGACCTTGTTCTTCGCGGCCTTCTTCTTGGCGGCCATTCTCACAGTTCCTTTCTATCGCGGTCGAGCTTGTCACGCTCCAAGAGGCCCATGGCCCAGGCGGCATGGCCGGCAATCAGCGGCATCCAGGCCGTCAGCACCCACAGCCACCACGGATAGCGGCTGCTGAACAGGGCGTTGACGGCGATCAGCACCAGGAGCGTCAGCAGGGCCACGATGACGTGCAGGCGCACGCTGCGGCCCCGTCTCATGCGCTCTTCCGGCTTGAGATGCACGGCCATCGACGTCACAGGGGCCATTTCATAGCGGAACGTTGCCGTGCTTGCGCCACGGGTTCTCGAGCTTCTTGTTCTCGAGCGTCGCCAGCGCCTTGCAGACGCGCCGGCGCGTGCCGTGCGGCATGATCACGTCGTCGATGAAGCCGCGGTTGGCCGCCACGAACGGGTTGGCGAACTTCTCGCGGTATTCGTCGGTGCGCTTGGCGATCTTGGCCGCGTCGCCGATGTCGGAGCGGAAGATGATCTCGACCGCGCCCTTGGCGCCCATCACGGCGATCTCCGCGCCCGGCCAGGCATAGTTCACGTCGCCGCGCAGGTGCTTGGACGCCATGACGTCGTAGGCCCCGCCATAGGCCTTGCGGGTAATGACCGTGACCTTGGGCACCGTTGCCTCGGCGTAGGCATAGAGCAGCTTGGCGCCGTGCTTGATGATGCCGCCGAATTCCTGGGTCGTGCCCGGCAGGAAGCCCGGCACGTCGACGAAGGTGACGATGGGGACGTTGAAGGCGTCGCAGAAGCGCACGAAGCGCGCGGCCTTGCGCGAGCTGTCGATGTCGAGGCAGCCCGCCAGCACCATCGGCTGGTTGGCGACGAAGCCCACGGTGCGGCCGGCCATGCGGCCGAAGCCGATCACCATGTTGGCCGCCCATTCCGGCGACAGCTCGAAGAAGTCGCCCTCGTCGGCGACCTTCAGGATCAGCTCCTTGATGTCGTAGGGCTTGTTGGGATTGTCCGGCACCAAGGTGTCGAGCGAAAGGTCATCGCGGTCGACCGGATCTTGCGTCGGGCGCAGCGGCGGTTTCTCGCGATTGTTGGATGGCAGGAAATCGACGAAACGACGGAGCTGCAGCAGCGCCTCGACATCGTTCTCGAAGGCGAGATCGGAGACGCCCGACTTCTGCGTATGGGTGAGCGCGCCGCCCAGCTCCTCCTGGGTCACAGTCTCATGTGTCACGGTCTTCACCACGTCGGGCCCGGTGACGAACATGTAGGAGCTGTCCTTCACCATGAAGATGAAGTCGGTCATGGCCGGCGAATAGACGGCACCACCGGCGCACGGGCCCATGACCATGGAGATCTGCGGGATCACGCCCGAGGCCAGCACGTTGCGCTGGAAGACGTCGGCGTAGCCCGCCAGCGAATCGACGCCTTCCTGGATACGCGCACCGCCGGAATCGTTCATGCCCAGCACCGGCGCGCCGACCTTCATCGCCATGTCCATGACCTTGCAGATCTTGGCGGCATGCATGCCCGACAACGCGCCGCCGAAAACCGTGAAGTCCTGGCTGAAGACGTAGACCAGCCGGCCATTGATCGTGCCGTGGCCGGTGACCACGCCGTCGCCCGGAATCTTCTGGGTCTCCATGCCGAAGTCGATCGAGCGATGCTCGACGAACATGTCGTATTCCTCGAACGAGCCGGGATCGAGCAGCGCATCGATGCGCTCGCGCGCCGTCAGCTTGCCCTTGGCGTGCTGCGCCTCGACGCGGCGCTGGCCGCCGCCCAGGCGCGCCGCCGCGCGACGGCGCTCAAGCTCTTCCAACATCTGCTGCATTCATGAACTCCGGCTCATTGCATCTGTTTTCGGCCAAAACCCCAGCAAGGTCTAGACCTGAGGCTGCTGCCGGGCGGGGCAAACGTCGTCCATTTGTCCGTCAGGCGAAGCCGGCGTGCGGCCGATTCGCTCGATCCTGAACAGGTCAGCTTCCTTGCCGATGCCGTCGATATTGAAGCAGCTGAGAGCGCCTTCGCTTTGCACGGTGCAGTAGAAGCGATCGATGCTGTAGCCCCGGCTGCTCTTGACCGACGTGAAAACGATCTCGACCTTGCCCCCGGCCGCGACGACGTGACCGCATTGCGCATAGTCCTGCAGCGGACTGCGGCCCCTCTGCCTGACCTGGCCGTCCTTGTCGATGACCAGCGTGCCCGTGTGGTAACCCTCGCGCGCCTTGCGTTTGAACTGCCATTCGCCGGTCAGATCCTGCGCGACCGACGGCGCGACCATCGTGGCGAGAACTGCGAGCGAGATCGCGAGGGTGCCGATTCGTCGCTTCACCGCAGGAATCGCTTCTCGTCGTCCTTGACCTTGCCCATGCCCTGCAGATCGAACACGTCGTCGACCGAGGCGATGCTGCCTTCGACGCCGTGGATGCCACCATCCTTGCGGATCTGCGCGAAGGTCTTGCGCATGGCGCCGACCGACGCGCGCACGGCGTGGTTGCCCCAGATCAGCAAACCGATTGTCCTGAGCTCGCGCACCCGCGCCACCGTCATCTGCGGATAGGCCGTCGGCACCAGCGCAATCGGCGCCTTGCCGTCCCATGCCTTCACGAAAGCCTCGATCTCGTCGGGCGTCTTCTGCTTGGAATGGACCAGGATCATGTCGGCGCCAGCCGCTTCGTAGGCGCGCGCCCGCTTCAGCGCCTCGTCCTGGCCGAGGCCCGCAATCAGCGCCTCGGTGCGGGCCACGAGCACGAGGTCCTTGTCCTTGCGCGCCGCGCGCGCCGCATCGATCTTGCCTTGGAATTCCTCGATGCGGACCATCTCCTGGCGGCCGCCGGCGATCAGGCTGGTGACCTTGGGGAAGCTCTTGTCCTCCATGACGATCGCGGCCACGCCAGCGCGCTCATACTGCTCGACGACATAGAGCACGTTGATGGCGTTGCCGAAGCCGGTGTCGATGTCGGCCACCACCGGCAGCCCCGAGCGGTCGACCATGGCGCGCGTCATGTCGAGATGCTGGGTCATCGACACCACGCTGACGTCGGGCACGCCGTACATCGCCGAGAGCTCAAAGCCCGACGCCCAGATGGCATCGAAACCCGCTTCCGCCACCAGCATGGCCGACAAGGGGCTGTGTGCCGCCATCGCCTCGACAAGACCTTTGTTTGCCAGGACTTCCCGGAATTTCGCGCCCGCTGTCATGGTCATCCTTTCAACCGTTGCTGCTCCAGGAGCGCGAGGAAACGCGCGCCGGCCTCGATGTCGTGCCTGATGCCTTCATGCCGCTTGGTGGCGATGGGATCCTCTCCCCAGCGCTCGACCTGATAAAGCTCGTCGAGCTGGGCCGCCGCAAAGGCATCGGCCGCCGCAAGATGCCCCTCGGCAACGGCGAGCGCCACGATCAGCGAGCCGGAAATGTGCGTGAGGTTGTAAAGCGCCGACAGGCCGAGGTCGCTGTGCGTCGCCACCGCCTCGCCGAGCCGCGCGACGGCAACGGCCGGCTGCTCGACGAACGCCAGGCCTTCGACGATGACAAGCCGCGCGCCGTAGCGCGCGTCCGCCCAGTCGAGCAGCGGCTGCCAGATCGCCTGCTGGCGATTCACCAGGGTCTCGGGCTCGCTGGCGCGATAGCACAGCATGTCGGAGCCCGCGTACTTGGCGGTGTCCTCGATCACGCGCGCGCGCTGGCGCGTCACGCGATCGAGCCCGGTCGCCGCCAGCCGTGTCAGCGGCAGGTGCGAGACGTTGATGTCGGCTTTGTCCGGCACCGCGCCCCACTCGGCCGCGATCGCCTCGGCGAGCGCGCGCGTCGGCACCACCAGGACAGCCTTGGCCGGCGTGCGCATGGGCTTGCCGTCGAGCAGGATGCGATGGCCGCCATCGCCCTGATCGACGGCCGTCTCTTTATAGAAGCGCTTCATCGAGGCGAGGGCTTACACGTCCGGCCGGCCCTGCGACAAGTGCGGCTCAACGCGTCTGACTGCGCTGCGGTCCTGCCGTCTGGGCCTGCGGCCGGCCACCGCGCTGGCGCATGTCGGCGGCCGACGGCACCGGCATCTGGGCCCTGAGCCCCGGGCGCAGGCCTTCGACGCGCGGCGCCACGATCCCACAGGAATTGG
>DATGZZ010000898.1:0-2279 GCA_035296945.1 Reyranella sp. | reverse complement strand
CCGCATAGGCGGTGGCGAGGGCGGCCTGGTCGAGCCTGGCGCCGGACAGGCGGATGTTCTCGGCATGATGGGCGCCGCGCAGCACGAAGCCGATCGGCCGGCGGATCGGATCGATGCCTTCCTTTTCCGTCGCGCCGAGCTTGGTGTAGACGATGCCGACCTTGCGGAAGCCCGGGTTGGCGCTTGCCGCTTCGGCGAGGCAGGCCTTCACGAAGGGCGGCGAGGTCGCGGCCGAGATCAGCACGCCGTCGCTCTCGCGTCCGGCGAGCTTCAGCATTCGCGCACGCGAGGCGGCCAGCACGATCGGCACCTTATGCGTGCTATTGGGGCGTCCGCCATTGGCCAGCCGCCGGCCGGAGACCTGGAAGACCTGTCCCTGGAAATCGGCCATCTCCCCCGCCAGCAGCGAGCGGCAGATCTTCACCGTCTCGCCGATAGTGACCAGCGGCTTGGTCGCCTCCAGGCCAGCCGCCTTGAGATCGGCCGGCGCGCCGGCGCCGAGGCAAAGGATGACGCGGCCGGGATACATCTCGTCGAGCGTCGCCGCCGCCATGGCGATGAACACGGGATGGACCGAATAGGGGCTCATCGCCATCAGCGCGATCCTGATGCGCCGGGTGGCGCCCAGCGCCAGCGCCGCCATGGTGATGGGATCGCGAAGATAAAGGTGGCAGGCGATCCACAGGGTCGAGGCGCCGCCCTCCTCCGCTGCCTTGGCCTGGGCCGGGATGTCGGTGACCGGCGCGCGGCCATCCATGGAGATGCCGAACTCAGCCATGGGCGTAGCCGTAAGCGTTCTTGAGGGCGCCCAAAAGCTCGGGCAGGCCGCCACTGACCAGCGGTGGCTCGGGCAGCGCCGTCTCGATCGGACCGGGATCTTTTAGCCCGCTTGCCGTCAGCAGCGCCACGCAACGCTCGTGCGGCTCGATCGTGCCGTCGGCGCGCAGGCGTTCGATGGCGGCAAAAGGCGCAACGGAGGACGCTTCCGGCCAGATGCCTTCCTTCGCGGCCAGGGTCACGACCCAGCGCCTGAGATCGTCGTCGCCGATCGTGACCGCCGCACCGCGCGAGCGCCGCAGCACGTCGAGCCCCTGGACCGTGGCCTGCGCCGCGCCGATCGAGGTCGCGATGGACGGTGCGTTGCGCGGCACCTCGGGCGGCATGGCGTCCCCCCCTGCCATGGCGGCGGTGAGCGAGCCCGAGACCTCGGCGGCGACGAAACGCGGCACGCGGTCGATCCAGCCCAGGGCCAAAAGATCCTCGAAGCCCTTCCACATGCCGAACAGCGCATCGCCGTAGCAGACCGGCAGCACGCACCAGTCGGGCGGGTTCCAATCGAAGGCCTCGGCGATCTCGTAGGCGATCGTCTTGTAGCCTTCCATGCCGTAGGGGTTGCTGCCGACCACGGGACCGAAGAACGGCGAGGTCGGATACCAGCCGTACTCGCGCACGCCCAGCGACTGCAGGCGCCAGCGATCGGCCTTGTCGCTGACCTTCACCACCATGGCGCCGTAGGCGCGCATCTGCAGAACCAGCGGACCCGCCGAGCCCACGAAAGTGAAGACAATGCACGGCAGTCCCGCCTTCGCGGCGTAGGCAGCCGCAGCAGCACCTGCGTTACCCGACGAGCTCGAAGCGATGACCTTGGCGCCGAAACGCTTGGCCATGCTGAGTGCGCCCGAGGCGAGCCGGTCCTTGAACGACCAGGTCGGATTGCGCGACTCATCCTTGATCCAGACGTCGCCGAGACCGAGGTTGGGTGCTTCGAGCAACGGCGTGTCGCCCTCACCCAGGCTCACAGCGTCGCCGGCGGCCACCGGCAGGAAGGCATCCCATCGCCACATCGATCGCGGCCGTCGCTGCAGGTCGTTGCGGCCGAGTCCGGCGCCCGGCGTTGCGTCGTAGGCGACGGTGAGATTGGCCGGAGCACCGGCGGAACGGCAGGCCGGACAATCGTCGGCGAAACGATCGACCGCATATCGGGCGCTGCACCGAACGCAAACCAGCGCACTGGCAATAGGCATTTCGCAGCTTAACGAGTTTCGGGTGGTGCCTCCAATCGGCCAGTGCCAAGGTGCGGCAAAATTCGACAGGAGAATTGCGATGGCACTGGGTCGTCTCGGCGTCTGGTACTCGACCGACAAGCTGAACGGATCGCAGCTCGGCGATCTCGTGAAGGCCGTTGAAGGCAACGGCTACTCCGCATTGTGGTATCCCGAATCGCGCGGCTACGAGTCGATGTCGCTGGCGGGCTACCTCTTGTCCAAGTCGAGCAAGCT
>DATGZZ010000897.1:0-5749 GCA_035296945.1 Reyranella sp. | reverse complement strand
CATCCTGCCGGACCACGGCCTGCTCTATCTCTACGGCCCGTTCCGCCTCGACGGCCGGCACACGGCGCCGAGCAACGAGGCCTTCGACCGCGATCTCAGGCGGCGCGATCCCGCGTGGGGCATACGCGACCTCGAAGCGGTTGCGGCGCTCGCCGCGGCCGAGGGCTTCGCCGCACCCGAGATCGTGGAAATGCCGGCCAACAACCTCTCCCTCATCTTCCGCCGGTCCTGACCGATGCTTGTGGCGCAGATCTCCGACCTGCACGTGCGGCCCGTCGGCCAGAGCTACAAGGACGCCGTCGATTCCAACCGCATGTTCGCCGATGCCGTCGAGCACCTGAACCGGCTCGATCCCCGCCCCGACCTGGTGCTGATCACCGGCGACCTTGTCGACGAGGGGCTGGAAGCGGAATACGCCAACCTGCGCGACCTGCTGGCCAGGCTCGAGCTGCCCTGCCTGCTGATGCCGGGCAATCACGACGACCGCGAGGTCCTGGCGCGCTGCTTCCCCGACCATGCCTATCTGTCGTCGCGCGGCCCTAAACACTTCGTGATCGACCGCCCGCCGCTGCGCATCGTGGCGCTCGACACCACGGTGCCGGGCGACCATCACGGCGAGGTCGACGAGGCGGGCCTCGCCTGGCTGGAGGCGGCGCTGCGCGACGCCCACGGCGCGCCGACCCTGGTGCTGATGCACCATCCGCCGATCGTCACCGGCATCCCCTACCTCGACAAGTACATGTGCCGGCAGCCCGAGCGCCTTGCCGCCGTGATTGGCCGCTTCGCCAACGTCGAGCGCGTGCTGTGCGGCCACGTCCATCGGCCGATCCTGCAGCGCTGGGCCGGCACGCTGCTGGTCTCCTGCCCTAGCACGGCGACACAAATTGCATTGAATCTCCGGCCCGACGCCGCGCCGGCTTCCTTCTGTGAGCCGCCGGCCTGCCTGCTGCACTGGTGGCGGGACGGCGCAATAGTGACGCACACCAGCTATATCGGCCGTTTCAAGGGGCCCTTCCCCTTCGCGTGAACACGCTCACGGTGGCGTTCCGGGTTGGGATGCGGTAACGATTTTGCATCGTTATTGCGGGGAGCGTCGTCGCACCATGATTCGCAGCCTGATCCTGCTGCCGCTGCTGGCCGCATCTCTGGCCGGCTGCAAACCCGAGAACAAATTCCAGCCGCCGCCGCCGCCGGAGATCAGCGTCGCGCTACCGCTCCAGCAGAACGTCACGCCCTACGAGGAGCTGACGGGCAACACCGTGGCCTTCGCCACCGTCGACCTGGTGGCCCGCGTCGAGGGCTTCCTGATCTCGCAGAACTACGTCGACGGCTCGGTCATGAAGAAGGGCGACACGCTCTTCGTCATCGAGCAGACGATGTACAAGGCGCAGGTCAAGGAAGCCGAGGCCCAGCTCGACGGGGCCAAGGCACAACTGTTGAATGCCGAAGCCGAGTTCACCCGTCAGGAGACGTTGCTGCGCCAGAACGTGACGGCACAGAACACCTACGACCAGGCCAAGGCCAAGCGCGATTCAGCCAGGGCCAACGTCGAGAACGCCGAAGGCAACCTCACCATCGCCCAGACCAACCTGGGCTACACCACGGTGCAGGCGCCGTTCGACGGCATCGTGTCCAAGCATCTGATCTCGGTCGGCGAGCTTGTCGGCAACGGCAAGGCGACCAAGCTCGCCACCATCGTCCAGCTCGACCCGATCTACGTCGAGTTCAACGTAAGCGAGCAGGATGTCCTGAAGATCCGCCAGAACCTCGCCAACCGGCGCCTCACCGTCGAGGAGCTGGGCAAGATCCCCCTCGATATCGGCCTGATGAACGAGGAGGGCTACCCGCACACCGGCTTCATGAACTACGTCTCGCCCGAGCTCGATGCGCAGACCGGCACCATCCTGGTGCGCGGCCTGTTCAAGAATCCGGATCGCGCGCTGATCCCGGGCTTCTTCACCCGCATCAGGGTGCCGCTGGGCCTGGGCTCGACGTCCGTGCTGCTGATCCCCAATCGGGTCGTGGCCGAGGACCAGGCCGGCAAGTATGCGCTGGTCGTCAACAAGGACAACGTCGTCGAGCAGAAGCGCATCAAGACCGGGCAGCTCCTGGTCGGCGGGCTGCGGGTGATCACCCAGGGCCTCACCGCCGACGACCGCGTCGTGCTGACCACCAACGGCCAGGCGGTGCCCGGCGGCAAGGTGGTCCCGAAGCTGGAGACCATCCCGCCTCCGCCGCCCGCCGCCAACATCACGACGACCAAGTAGGCGCCGGTCCGCACCGATGATTTCCGCGTTTTTCATCAACCGGCCGGTCCTGGCCAATGTGCTGGCGATCGTCATCGTGATCCTGGGCACCGTCGCGCTGATCACCCTGCCGGTCGCCCAGTATCCCAACATCGTGCCGCCGACCGTCCAGGTGACGACGACCTACCCGGGCGCCAACGCCAAGACCGTCATCGACAACGTGGCGCTGCCCATCGAGCTGCAGGTCAACGGCGTCGAAGGCATGATCTACATGCAGTCGTACAGCACCGATGCCGGCACCTACACGCTCACCGTGACCTTCACCATCGGCACCAACCTCGATTTCGCCCAGGTGCTGGTGCAGAACAAGGTGAGCGCGGCGTTGGCCTCGCTGCCCGCGCCCGTCCAGGCGCAGGGCGTGATCGTGCAGAAGAAGTCGACCTCGATCCTGCAGATCGTGTCGCTGACCTCGCCGGACTCGACCTTCGACAGCCTCTACATGGCGAACTACGCCACCATCAACCTGGTCAACGAGCTGTCGCGCCTGCCCGGCGTCGGCAACACGCAGGTGCTGGGCATCGGCGAGTACTCGATGCGCGTCTGGCTCGACCCGCAGAAGCTCTACACCTATGGCCTGACGCCCTCGCAGGTGAGCAAGACCATCCAGGATCAGAGCCAGCCCGTCACGGCGGGCCAGGTCGGCGCGCCGCCCGCGCCCAAGGGCCAGGACTTCCAGTTCACGGTCGACGTCCAGGGGCGGCTCAGCACGCCTGAGGAATTCAGCAACATCGTCGTCAAGTCCGAGCAGGGCAACGGCGGCCGCATCCTCAGGCTGAAGGACATCGGACGGGTCGAGCTCGGCGCCCAGACCTACACGATGACCTCCAAGCTGAACAATCGGCCGAACGCCGGCATCGCGATCTACCAGCTGCCGGAGGCCAACGCGCTCGACGTGGCCAAGCGCGTCAACGCCAAGATGGCCGAGCTCGGCAAAGCCTTCCCCAAGGGCCTGGTCTACGAGGTGCCCTTCGACACCACACGCTTCGTCAACGCCTCGATCCACGAGGTCTTCCTGACCCTGATGGAGGCGGGCGTCCTGGTGCTGATCGTCATCGTGCTGTTCCTGCAGGACTGGCGCGCCATGCTGGTGCCGGCCACGACCATCCCGGTCACGATCATCGGCGCCTTCGCCGCCATGGCGGCGCTGGGCTTCACCATCAACACCACGACCCTGTTCGGCATCGTGCTGGCGATCGGCATCGTGGTCGACGATGCCATCGTCATCGTCGAAGGCGTCGCCCATCACATCGAGCGCGGCATGACCCCGCACGACGCCGCCATCAAGGCGATGGACGAGCTGTTCGGGCCGGTGATCGGCATCACCCTGGTGCTGATGTCGGTGTTCCTGCCGGCCGCCTTCGTGCCCGGCCTGACCGGCCAGATGTTCGCCCAGTTCGCGTTGGTGATCGCGGCCACTGCCTTCATCAGCGCGGTCAACGCCGCGACGCTCAAGCCCACCCAGTGCGCCATGTGGCTCAGGCCCACGGTCCCGCCGGAGAAGCGCAACGTCTTCTTCCGCGGCTTCAACAAGGTCTACGGCAAGCTCGAGAACGGCTACGCCTGGCTGATCGGGCAGATGGCCCGTCGCAGCCTCGTCATGATGCTCGTCGCCTTCGTCATCGCCGGCCTCGGCGGCTGGGGCGTGGCGCGCCTGCCGACGGCGTTCATCCCCAACGAGGACCAGGGCTACATGCTGGTCGGCCTGCAGCTGCCCGACGGCGCCTCGCTGGAGCGCACCAACGCGGCGATGGAAGAGGTCAGCAAGATCGCCATGGCGACGCCGGGCGTCGACAAGGTCGTGGCGCTCTCCGGCATGTCGGTGCTCGACAGCAACTCCATGCTGGCCAATGGCGGCGTCGCCTATGTGATCCTCAAGGACTGGGGCGTGCGCCTCAAGGAGCCGAACCAGGACCTGCGCTCGATCGTCGAGCATATCGGTCGCCAGCTCAGGACGCTGCAGGACGGCCACGGCTTTCCGCTGGTGCCGCCCGCCATCCAGGGCGTCGGCAATGCCGGCGGCTTCGCGCTGCAGGTCGAGCAGAAGGACGGCAGCTTCGACTACGTCAAGCTGCAGAACGCCACCGACAACCTGATCCGCAACGCCAGCACGCAGTCGGCGCTCTCCAACATGGTGACCTCCTTCCGCGCCGGTGCGCCGCACGTGCGGATCGAGGTCGACCGCTCGAAGGCCGAGACGCTCAAAGTGTCGATCGGCGACGTGTTCTCGACGCTCTCCTCGTACCTCGGCTCGACCTACGTCAACCGCTTCAACAAGTTCGGCCTGACCCTGATGGTCTTCCTGCAGGCCGATTCGCAGTACCGCACCAAGCCCGAGGACATCCTGAAGCTGCAGGTGCGCAACATCGAGGGCAAGATGGTGCCGATCGGCGCGCTGGCCGAGCTGCACGAGGCCACGGGCCCGCCGCTCATCAGCCTGTACAACCTCTACCCGTCGGCCTCGATCATCGGCACGCCGGCGCCGGGCTTCAGCTCGGGCGAGGGCATCCAGCTGATGGACCAGATCTCCAGCGCGGTCCTGCCGCCGGGCACCGGCTATGAATGGACGGCGATGTCGTACCAGGAGAACCTGGTCGGCAGCCAGCTCATGTACGTGTTCGCGCTCGCCATCCTGCTGGTCTATCTCTGCCTCGCCGGACAGTACGAAAGCTGGATCCTGCCGCTCGCGGTCATCTTCGCGGTGCCGCTGTCGCTGGTCGGGCCGGCCATCGCGCTGGGCGCGCTGGGCCTTGCCAACAACCTCTATACCCAGATCGGACTGATGCTCTTGATCGCGCTCAGCGCCAAGAACGCGATCCTGATCGTCGAGGTCGCGCGCGAGCGCCGCCTGGTCGACGGCAAGGACATCGTCGAATCGGCCGTCGAGGCCGCCCGCACGCGCTTCCGGCCGATCCTGATGACGTCGTTCGCCTTCATCCTGGGCGTCGTGCCCCTGGTGACGGCGACGGGCGCGGGCGCCAACTCACGCATCTCGCTCGGGCTGGCGGTGTTCAGCGGCATGATCGCCTCGACCTGCCTTGCCGTGCTGTTCGTGCCGTCGTTCTTCACGGTCCTGCAGGGCTTCGAGGAGTGGCGCAAGAAGCGCAAGGCGCCCAAGGCGGCGCCGAAGGCCGAGCCGGAGCCGGCGCCGCAGGTACCGTGAACACTTTCCTCACATGTAATCATGCTCCTCTCCCCCGCTAGGGGGAGAGGCTGGGTGAGGGGGTTACAGACAACCTTCGCAGCCCCCTCACCTAGCCTCTCCCCCTAGCGGGGGAGAGGAACTTGAGGGGAGGAAAGTCGCAGCCGGCTTGCGTTGCCCGAATTCTGTGCTAGGTGGCTTTCCCGTCGCATGGGAGCGCCCTGAAGCTGAAGAACGTCCTGCTGTTTCTTGCCTCGATCGTCGTCAGCATCCTCGTTGCCGAAGCCGCCGTCCGCTACATCGA
>DATGZZ010000896.1:0-4123 GCA_035296945.1 Reyranella sp. | reverse complement strand
AGATCAAGCCCACCATCTACAAGACCTTCCCGCTCAAGGAAGCGGCCGCCGCGCATGCCGAACTCGAGCGCGCCGACCACGTCGGCAAGGTCATGCTGGCGGTTTCATGATTCGGACCGCGGGCTGGGTCGCGGTCCGAATATGAGCTCAGACCTTGCCCGTCACGAAATACATCGCGATCCAGGGCTGCCACACCACGAGGGCAAGGCAGCCCATCATCAGCAGGATGAACGGCAGCGCGGCGCGGCAGAGCAGGCCGAACGGCTGCTTGAAGGCGCTCATGGCCACGATCAGGTTGAGCCCGACCGGCGGCGTCAGATAACCGATCTCGAGGTTCAGGATCATGATCAGGCCGAAGATCACCTTGTCGTAGCCGTAGGCGGCGGCGACGGGCGCGAGCAAGGGCGCCAGCACCAGGATGGCCTCGCCCGTGGTCATCAGGCAGCCCACGATCAGCAGCAGGATGTTGACCAGCACCATGAAGGCGATCGGGCTGTCGATATAGCCCTGCATGAGGGCCACCATGCCCTGCGGGATGCGATGCTCGATCAGGATGATGTTGAGGCTGAGCGCGACGGCCAGCACGGGGAACAGCGAGCCGCCGAGCTTGGAGGCCTCGAGCACGACATTGTAGAAGTCGACGATCTTCAATTCCCTGTGGACGAAGACCTCGATCACCATGGCGTAGGCCAGCGCCACAGCGGCGGCCTCGGTGGCGGTGAACCAGCCAGTGTAGATACCGCCCAGCATGATCACTGGCATGAGCACCGCCCAGATGCCGCGACGGAACGAGGTCAAGAACTCGTCGAAGCTGAAGGATTCGGCGGGCCGCTTGCGGTTGAACCACACGGCATAGGCCGACAGCACGAGGGTGAGCAGGATGCCCGGCCCGAAGCCTGCGGCGAACAGGTCGACGATCGAGGTCTCGGTGACGAGCCCGTAGATGATCATCGGGATCGACGGCGGAATGATGATGCCCAGCGTGCCACCCGACATGATGGCGCCCATTGTGAACTTCACGTCGTAACCCGCCTGACGCATCGCCGGATACATCACCGAGCCGATCGCCAGCATGGTGACGATCGAGGAACCGGAGATGGCCGCAAACACCGTGCACGCGAGCACGCAGGCCACCGCCATGCCGCCGGGCAACGGCCGCGTCAGGGCGGCCACCAAGTCGATCAGGCGCTGGGCGATCGAACCGCGCGTCATCACGTTGCCGCACAGGATGAACAGCGGAATCGACAGGATCAGTTCCTTGTCGAGTCCAATCCACATGTCCTCCAGGATGTAGTCGAGCTCGCCGCGTCCCCAGACGAGGTGGATGAAGGCGGCGGCCGACAGCAATATGATCAGCAGCGGCTGACGCAGGAACAGCAGAGCCGCGAGCAGCCCGAGGAGCAGCAGCCCGTTCATTCCTGGAAATCCGGCAAGCCGGGACGCAACGAGGGCCAGAGCGCGTACGCGAAGTAACGGCAGGCCGCCGACAGGAAGCCCACAGGGATGGCGAGCTGGAACGGCCATACCGACCAATCGAGCACCGGGGCGCGCAGGTCGACGCTGTAGCTCGATTCCACAAACTTGAAGCCGTACCACGCGACGCCGAGCAAGAAGCCGCCGGTGATCGCATCGGCCAGGCGATCCATCCCGCCACTCCACGACTTCGGAATCCAACCGAAGCCGACGCGCGGCACGAGATGGCTGCCGGTCGCGGTGGCGATGCCGATGCCGGCGAAGCTGCCGACCACCAGGGCGTAGATCGAAAGCCGCTGCGAGGCGAAGATGCCGGTCGGGCCGACATCGATGCCGAGGAAATTGAACACCGGCCCGACGAATTCGCGGCCGAGGACGTCGAGCACCAGGATGACGGCGATGAAGGTGAAGCAGACGACGGCGACCCAGCACTCGACCCTGTGCCAGACCGCCAGCACGCGCACCGCAGCAGGCGGCGCGGTGCGCGCCTCAGGCACGTCGCTCATGAAGGGTACTTAGGCCTTCTTGTCGCAAGCCGCACGGGCGGCTTCCATTTCCTTGTAGAAGGCGGCGTCGCCGCCCACTTCCTGGACCATCTTGGGCCATGCCGGCTGCAACGCCTTGCGCCACAGCTCGCGCTGCTCGGGCGTCGGCGTGGCGATCGTGCCGCCGGCCTTCACATGCATTTGCCGCAGGGTCTCCTCGAAGCCGCGGATCTCCTTGCGCAGCTGGTCGGCGGTGCGCATCGACACCGCCTTCTCGAGCGCCGTCTTATCGGCGGCCGGCAGCTTGTCGAAGACCGCCTTGTTCATGAGAATGATGCCGGGCGCATCGGAAAGCTCCACGCGCGACAGCACCGGCGCCACCTTGGCCAGGCCCGACGGCAGGTAGAAAGTGACGACCGTGCCGTTGACGTCGGTGAGCCCGGTCTGGAAGGCCGAGGCGATTTCGGTGATGCCGATCGGCGTTGGATTGGCGCCGAGCGTGGTCCAGGTCATCGCCGACACCTTGTTCGATGCCGACGCCGCCTTCAGCCCCTTGACGTCGGTCGGCGCCAGGAACGGCTTCTTGCCGACGATGTCGGCCGTGCCGACCTCGGTCCAGCCGAGGAACTTGATGCCCTTCTTGGCCAGCAGGTCCGAAACCGTCTTGGTCATCTTGTCGACCGCGCAGTCCTGCTCGGCGATGTTCTTGAAATAGAACGGCAGGCCGAGCAGCGCGAGCTCGGGCACGAGCAGCGCGACGGCGCCGTTGGAGAAGCCACCCATGTCGATGCGGCCGCGCGCCACCTGCTGCACGGTGTCCTGCTCGTTGCCGAGCTGCGCGGCAATGAAGGAGGAGATCTTGAGCTTGCCGCCGCTCGCTTCGGCCACGTCCTTCTCGAAGCGGCGAAGCTGCGGGTTGACCCACGGCGTCTGCTCCGGCGCGCCGGTCGTGTAGCGAAGCTCGGTGACCTTGTCCTGCGCGGCGGCAATGCCGGCGAATGCAAGCGACAGCGCGGCAACGGCGACGGTCGCACCTGTCAGGCGCATCATCTGGACGTTCCTCCTGCGTTTGGAATGCGGCGCGCTTTCGGCGCCTTCATTCCATGCGCAGTGTGCCGATCTTCACACCGAGTGGCGAGTGTGAAGTTGGCGTCCGAGTCAGTTTCTCAGTGCCGCGTCGTCTCGTCGGTGTCGGGCTGATCGGCCTCGGCCGGATCGACCGGTCCTTCGACGTCCGGCGGCGTCTGCACCAGTTCCTCTGCCGACGTGTCCGGCATCGGCTCGCCCTCGACGGCAACGCGGGCGGCCGCCTTCTTCTTGGCGGCATCCTCGCGCGCGGCCTTGCGGCGCGCCTTGTCGACGGCGTCGTTGAGATCCTTGAGCGAGCAGAGGCCGAGCGTCACGGGATCGCGCGCCCGCACGTTCTGCATGTTCCAGTGCGTACGGTCGCGCACCGACTGCACGGTGCTCTTGGTCGAGCCGACCAGCTTGGCGACCTGCGAATCCTGCAGCTCGGGATGGACCTTCAGCAGCCAGGCGATGGCGTCGGGGCGATCCTGGCGCTTGGCGACCGGCGTGTAGCGCGGGCCCTTGGAGCGGGCCACGGGCATGGGCACGTCACGCGGGCTGAGCTTCAGCCGGGCCGCCGGATCGGCCTCGACGCGCTTGATCTCTTCCTTGGTGAGCTGGCCGTTGGTCGTCGGATCAAGACCCGTCATGCCGCCTGCAACTTCGCCGTCGGCAATCGCCTGGACCTCGAGCGGATGCAGGCCGGTGAAGGCCGATATCTGGTCGAACGTCAGGGTGCTGTTCTCGACCAGCCAGACCGCAGTGGCCTTGGGCATCAACACTTGTGACATGGGTTCTTCTCCTGAGCCCGGATATAGAGGCCGCCCCTGCCCGCGCCAACCTCAAAAGCGCCCCAAAGTTGCAGGGCAGTGCATGGCGGAAACAGGGCCGAAACCGGGAAATGGTCCAAAAGGAAACGGCCGGGCAGAGCCCGGCCGTCCCTGAAGACTTACGCCTCGGATCGCTTACTGGATGACGATCTCGACGCGGCGGTTCTGCGGCTCGCGCACGCCATCGGCGGTCTGGACCAGCAGGCCCGCCTCGCCGCGGCCGATCACCGTGATCGCCTGCGCCGGCACGCCGTTACGCACCAGGGC
>DATGZZ010000895.1:0-5951 GCA_035296945.1 Reyranella sp. | reverse complement strand
AGTCCGACCGGATCGGCGGCCTGCTGCGCTACGGCATCCCCGACTTCAAGATGGAGAAGCGTCATATCGACCGGCGCATGCGCCAGATGGAAGCCGAAGGCGTGGAGTTCCGCACCGGCGTCGAGGTCGGGGCCACGCTGTCCATCAAGTCGTTGCTCGAAGGCTACGACGCCGTCGCGCTGACCGGCGGCGCGGAATGGCCGCGCGACCTCGAGGTGCCCGGCCGCGAGCTTTCCGGCATCCACTTCGCCATGGATTTCCTCACCCAACAGAACAAGCGGGTGGCGGGCGACGACGAGGCGCGGGCCGCGCCCAAGGGCACGCTGACGGCCAAGGGCAAGCACGTCGTGGTGATCGGCGGCGGCGACACCGGCTCGGACTGCGTCGGCACCTCGAACCGCCAGGGGGCGGCCTCGGTGACCCAGCTCGAGGTCATGCCGCAGCCGCCGGAGCGCGAGAACAAGGCGCTGACCTGGCCCGACTGGCCGCTCAAGATGCGCACCTCGTCCTCGCACGAGGAAGGCGTCGGCCGCGACTTCGCGGTGCTGACCAAGCGCGCCGTCGGCAAGGACGGCAAGGTCACCGCCCTGGAATGCGGGCGCATCGAGTGGGTGAAGGGCGCCGACGGCCGCATGGCCATGCAGGAGGTCGAGGGCAGCCGGTTCGAGCTCAAGGCCGATCTGGTGCTGCTGGCCATGGGCTTTTTAGGCCCGCGCCGGCCCGGCATGGTCGAGCAGTCGGGCGTGACGCTCGATCCGCGCGGCAACATCGCGGCCAACGTCCAGGACTACCGGACCAGCGTGCCCAAGCTGTTCGCCGCCGGCGACATGCGGCGCGGCCAGTCGCTGGTCGTCTGGGCGATCCGTGAGGGCCGCCAGTGCGCGCGCTCGATCGACGAGAGCCTGATGGGCACGACGACCCTGCCGCGCTAGCCCTCCGAGCGCTGCAGAATGGTCATGGCTGCAATAAGTGGGCAATAGACGCCATTATCGCCGCGGCACTTTCAGTTTAGACGAGAATTGTTCTACAGTTCATCCAGCGTCGGTGGCAGGCGCCTGGGGAGGTCCTGCCGCGTCCAATTGGGGTGTCGATGAAGCTGCTGCTGATCCAGGGCGCCAACATGGAGTATCTGGGCCGCCGCCAACCTGAGCTCTATGGAACGACTTCGGCCAAGGAACTCGACGCGGCCTTGCGTCGGCGGGCGCGCGAGCTCGATGTCGACCTCGACATCCTCTACACCAACACCGAAGGCGAGGCGGTGTCGGCGATCTACAAGGCCGAACGGGCCAATATCGACGGCATCCTGTTCAATCCGGCGGGCTTCCTGCATGCCGGGCACTCGTTGCGCGACTGCCTGAAGTCGATCAATGCGCCGGCGATCGAGATCCACATGACGAACATCGAAAAGCGCGGCTACGGGTCCGTCACCTCGGAAGCGGCGGTCGGCATGATCGCGGGCTTCGGCGTCGATTCCTACCTGCTGGCGCTCGACGCCATGGCGGCGCGGCTGCGCAAGCCCAGGGACTGACTAGCTCGCGTCGCGCAATCGCGCCGCATAGCCGCGCGACACGGAGGCGCCCAGCTCCGGATGGGTGTCGATGCGGTGGGCGATCGAATCGATGATCCAGCTGTCGACGATGTCGTAGCCCAGCGCGTCCAGTGCGTCGGGCACCTCGCGTGCATTGCGGATGTGGTAGGGCACCTCGGCCAGGCGGAAATTCTCCAGCGTCACCACCGTGGGACCGTCGCGTGTTGCGACCTTGTTCAACAAGATGTGGCGCGGCCGTTGGCGCAGGCGGCCGATGAGATCGGCCAGCGGCTGCTGAAGGTAGGGCAGCAGTCCCGAGCCGAGCAGGAGATCGGCCGGTGGCGCGTCCTCGAGGCGCTCGACGAAAGACAGTGTCCTGTCCTGCGGCCGTTTTTCGGCGCGTCCGGCGCGCACCTGCGCCGGCAGGTCGTAGACGATCCAGTGGATCTGATCGAGCTCGAGGTAGGGCGCGAAGGCGCGGTACTTCACGCCGACATGGCCGCCGGCGTCGATGACGCGGTCGATCTCGGGCGACAGGCGTTTTAGCCAGTACAGCACCGGATAGTCCCACAGCGGCACTTCCTGCATCAGCGCCTTGGAGACCTCGGACACGCCGTCGTTGTCATAGCCCTTGAGCTTACCGGGGCGTACGTGCCGCAAGGCCTCTTCGTGCGACGGGAAGGCGCCGCGAAAGCGTATGGTGTCGGGCTTGAGGGCGCGGTAGCGCCCGATGGCCATCCTGACGGCGCGGCCCAGACGCCGGCGCAGTGCAGCGGTTCCCATGCCGAGACGGTAGGCAACGGCGGCCGGATCGTCCACGGACAATCGACGACCGTCTTCAGCCTCACCAGGTACCGGTCGCCAGGGTGGTCGGCGCGTAGTCGCCGAAGCGCCAGGCGAAGGGAAAGGCGTCGCGCCGCCGCCACGCGTGCGTAACGTCGACCCGCCACAGCCGTTCGGCGCCGGCCGGGCCGCTGCCCTCGGGATGCCAGTCGATCGTCGCCCGGCCCTGAAGCTGCAGGATGTCGCCCGAGGCGAAGTCGATGAACAGCAGGCCGGCGCGCGGGTCGCCCAAAAGGTTGCCCAGGGTGTTGTAGAAGCGGTTGCCGCGAAAGTCGGGGATGGCCAGCGTATCGCCCGCCACGCCAACGAAGCCGGGCTTGCCGCCACGATGCGACATGTCGAGGCCGCCATCGTCGATACCGGGGCGGGACCGGCTGGCGACAAAGAAGGTGTCGGAGGCCGCGATCAGGGCACGCGCGGCATCGTCGAGATGGTCGAGCCGCTCGATTGGCGCGCCGGCTGCGGCGCGCGGCGACGGCGTGCGCGTCTGGATGTACTGGGCACAATTGCCGAAGCTCTGGGCGATCGCGACGGTGACCCCGTCGTCGATCGCGACCAACCGGCCGTTGGCGCGGTTGCGCCGCCGCGTGGTGAAGTCGAGGCCCAAAAGGCCGATCTCGGCACCGGCGATGAAGGTCGGCGCGGCGAGATCGTCTGGCGCGGGCAGGGCGCCGATGCCGAGCGTCGTCGGATCGGGCGATTGCACAAAACCCGGCGGGCCGGTCAGCACCGAGGCCATCGGCCAGCCGCCGGTGTCGATTGTGGCGACGAACAGATACGGCAGCAGCGTGAAGAACTCGCGATGCTGGTCGGGCATGAACGGCCGGATGGCGACGCGCCCGGCGCGCTGCTGGCCGGCCAGCGCCTGCGCCCGGCGCTCGTCCTCGTGGAA
This sequence comes from Reyranella sp., assembly GCA_035296945.1. Lineage (GTDB taxonomy): Bacteria > Pseudomonadota > Alphaproteobacteria > Reyranellales > Reyranellaceae > Reyranella. The sequence continues at coordinate 2,688 of DATGZZ010000895.1, read as the reverse complement.
GGCGAGGAACGTCATGTGAGGCCCTCGGCTTTCTCGGGAAACTGCTGCTTGGGGTCGTACCAGGGAGCGGCGTCGGATCGCCAGATGTGGATCTGCGGGCGATCGGTGACCGGCGTGTCGAGACAGCCCAGGCGCAGCAACACGACGGGCTGGGCCACACGCTCGGCCATGATGTGCGAGCCGCAATGGGTGCAGAAGCGGCGGAACTTGCCGGGCGAGGATTCGATGGCGCCCAATCGGTCTTCGCCACGGGTCCAGCGGAATTTTTCGCGCGGCACGGCGGTAACCGACGAGAAGGCTGTGCCGTGGGTCTTGCGGCAGGTCTGGCAGTGGCAATGGATGATGCGTTCAAGAGGGGCGTCGGCCTCGTAGGCCACGGCGCCGCACAGGCAGCTTCCGGTCAGCATGATGTCCTCCGTCGCCCTCAAGGTAGGCGGCATCGATTGCGTCGTGAACATCAGCAATGTAGAAATCACTCTTTCAATTATTGGAATAATCAGATGGACCGCCTGGACGAACTGGCGATCTTCGTGCGCATCGTCGAGGAGGGCAGCCTGGCGCGCGCCGCCGCGCGATTGCGCCGTTCGCCGCCCGCCGTCACGCGCGCCCTGGCGGCGCTGGAAGATCGCCTCGGCGTGCGGCTGGTCGACCGCACCACGCGCCGGCTGGCGCCGACGGAAGCGGGCCGCGCCTTCTACGACCGGGCGCGCAGCCTCGCGGCCGACTACGAGGCGGCGACGGCCGGGGCGCGCGAGGCGCCGGTGCGCGGGCTGCTCCGGATCACCGCGCCGGTGCAGTTCGGGCGACGACACATTGCGCCGGTCGTCGCGCGCTTCCTCGACGAGCATGACGGCGTCGAGGTCGAGCTGCTGCTGAACGACCGCAACATCGACCTCATAGACGAGGGCATCGACGTCGCCCTGCGCATCGGCCCGCTGGCCGATTCGACCCTGTCGGCTCGGCTGGTCGGCCATGTGCGGCGGTTGTGGGTGGCGAGCCCGGCCTATCTCAAGCGCCGCGGCAGCCCGCGCACGCCAGGCGATCTGGTGCGCCACGAGGCGATCCTTGGGACCCTGCGCGGCAACAGGGAGTGGAGCTTCGCCGGCCTGCGCACCGCGCCGCGCCTGATGGGGCGGCTGCGCGTCGACGACGTGGAAACCCGCCTGCGCGCCGCGCGCGAGGGCCGTGGCGTGGCCCAGCTGCTGTCCTACCAGGTGGCAGACGAGCTTTTAGCAGGCAAGCTGGTGCGCCTGCTGCAGGCTTGGGAGGCGCCGCCCTTGCCCGTGCATCTCGTCACCAAGGGCCGCGCGCACCGCGCGCCCAAGATCGACGCCTTCGTCGACTTCGCCGGCAAGCGGCTGAAAGCTTTGCCGGTGCTGCGCGCCGGCGATTGACACACGATGTGCGGTTGCGTATCGCTTAACCCGTCGGTTAAGCGTTAGGAGCAGTTCCATGTCCTATGTCGACGGTTTCGTCCTGGTCGTGCCGAAGAAGAAGATCGCGATCTACAAGAAGATGGCGACCCGTGCCGCCAAGGTGTGGCGCGATCACGGCGCGCTCGACTACCGCGAATGCGTGGGCGACGACCTCAAGGTGAAGATGGGCCTTCCGTTCCCCAAGCTCGCCAAGACCAAGCCCGGCGAGACCGTGGTGTTCTCCTACATCGTCTACAAGTCGCGCGCCCATCGCGACAAGGTCAACGCCAAGGTGATGAAGGACAAGCGCCTGTTCGAAGGCATGCCGAAGGAGATGCCGTTCGACATGAAGCGCATGGCCTACGGCGGCTTCAAGACGCTGGTGGAGTTCTGACCGGTCGCGTTACAAGCGGGGCATGATCGAGATCACGCCGCTTCGCCAATCCGACCGCTCCGCCTGGCAACCGCTCGCCGTGGGTTACAACACCTTCTACGAGCGGGTGATGCCCGACGCCACCTATGACCATGTCTGGCGGCGCCTGATGGACGCAAAGGAGCTGCACGGGCTCAGCGCCCGGCTCGAGGGTCGCGTCGTCGGCATCGCCCACTATTTGTTCCACACCAACGTCTGGGTCGACGAGGTCTGCTATCTCGCCGACCTGTTCGTCGACGAGCAGGTGCGCGGCCAGGGTGCGGCACGGCTGCTGATCGAGGCGGTGGCCGACGCGGCGCGTAAGCGCGGCTGCCAGCGCTATTACTGGCTGACGCAGCAGCACAATGTCCGCGCCCGCGGCCTCTACGACAAGGTGGCGCGCTTCGCGGGCTTCATCCGCTACGACTATCCGCTGAACGTGCCGACCTGAATCAGTCCGGCGTGACGCCGAAGCGGCGCTGCCAGAACTCGCGGCTCCGCCGCTCGCCGATATCGCAGCCCAGCTCGTACTCCGGCCGCACGAAGCTCGTGTAGTCGGCCTCGGCGCGCACCGGCCGGCGCCCGCTTTGCGCAAGCTGGGTGCCGTCTTTGAGCGGCCCAAGGTCACCGACATCGAAGTCGTGACGCGGCCCGACGTCGGCCACTTCCTGCAGCAGCTTCTTGCGCACGGCGCGGGGAAAGTCCTCGAAGTTCTGGGCCACCTCGACGAAGGAGCGCGGCCCGCCGGTGACGCAGTGCAGGTAGTACTTGTCGAGGTCGGCTTCGCTCGGGAAGCCGAACGGGTTGGGCCGGTCGTTCATGATCGGCAACCCGTTGATGACGATGCGTTCCTTCAGCGCC
>DATGZZ010000894.1:0-6526 GCA_035296945.1 Reyranella sp. | reverse complement strand
CCCCATCCCTTCAACCGGCCGCCCGGCTGCCCGTTCCATCCGCGCTGTCCCGACGTCATGCCGCGCTGCCCGACCGCCGTGCCGCGCCTGATGCCGACCGGCACCAGCCAGCTTGCGAGCTGCTTCCTGCACCATGAGGAGGCCGACGAGACATGAGCGACGCCGCGACCGACAACCAGCCGCCGCTCCTCGACGTCCGCGGCCTGCAGAAATTCTTCCCCATCACCCGGGGCTTCCTGCAGCGCACCGTGGGCCATGTGCGCGCGGTCGACGGCGTCGACTTCACCGTCAAGGAGGGCGAGACGCTGGGCCTGGTGGGCGAGAGCGGCTGCGGCAAGACCACGGCGTCGCGCTGCATCCTGCGCGCCATCGATCCGACCGGCGGCCAGATCCTCTACCGCACGCGCGCCGGCAAGGTCGTCGACCTCGCGAGCCTGCCGCCGGCCGAGCTGCTGCCCCTGCGCGCCGAGATCCAGATGATCTTCCAGGATCCGTTCGGCTCGCTCAACCCGCGCATGAACCTTTTAGACAATGTCGGCGAGCCCCTGCTGGTCAACGGCATGAAGAACCGCCGCGAGCGCGCCGACCGCGTCGCCGAGCTTCTAAGGCTGGTCGGCCTGCGTCCGGAATTCATGCACCGCTTCCCGCATGCTTTTTCGGGCGGCCAGCGCCAGCGCATCGGCATCGCCCGCGCGCTTGCCACCAACCCTCGGCTGGTGGTTGCCGACGAACCCGTGTCGGCCCTCGACGTCTCGATCCAGGCGCAGGTCCTGAATCTGCTGCTCGAACTGCAGGCGCGGCTGAAGCTCACCTTCCTGTTCGTCGCCCATGACCTCTCGGTGGTGCGCCACATCTCCGACCGCATCGCCGTGATGTATGTCGGCCAGCTCGTCGAGCTCGCGCCGACCGATGCCATCTTCCGCCAGCCGCTGCATCCCTATACCGCAGCGCTGATGCGCGCCGTGCCGGCAGCCGATCCGCGCGTGAAGTCCGGCGACGCCATCCTGACCGGCGAGGTCCCGAGCCCCGCCGCGCCACCGTCAGGCTGCTACTTCCATCCACGCTGCCGGCACGCCCAGGCGCGCTGCAAGGTCGAAGCGCCGGCATTGCGCGAGATCACGCCGGGTCACGTCAGCCGCTGCCATTTCGCGGGCGAGATGACGTTCTGACACCGATTTGACGGCAGACCGTTCGAGATCATGACGGCATGACGGGCAATGGCGCATCCGCTTTCAACCCGGCGCGGCGTTCGAGCCGGCGCGCCATCCCTCGCGCTTTGGGCCCTCGTCGTAGGTCGTGGCGAGGACATAGCCCACCTTGAACTCGAAAAAGACGTGCCGATCGACTGGATCGTAGCCGACTGCCTCGGCCCAGCCGCGGGCCGCAACGCGTCTTGGCGCGTCGGTGATCTCCTCCGCGCGCCCGGTCACGTAGAATTCGCCCTTGCCGCCTTCGTTATCTTCGACAGCGCAGTGCAGGGCATAGCGGCCGTCTCGCCGAAGATCGGCCAACTTCAGTGACGTCGGCTCCATGTAGACGGCAAGACAGCCGCCGCCGATGAAGGGTGAAACGGGGTGGACGCGCGGCGAACCGTCGGCGCGGATCGTGGCGAGATAGGCGATGCGCCGCTCGAGCCGGCGACGGCCGAACGCTTCGAGATGCGGAGCCTCCTTGCCGAAATCCGCCCAACTCCGCACTCGCATGCCCGCTTCCGGCTTCGTCATCGAATCATGCCGGCACCGCGAGCAAGCACGGACGCCGCCTCCGCGACGATCCGTTCGATGAGCTCGGTGGCGGACGGCAGGTCCTTCACCAGATCGACGCCCTCGCCGGCCCATATGACGCGCGCCGAGAAATCGTCGGGCTTGGTGGCGAGGTAGCTCTTCTCCGCGTCGGCTCGCTCAGCCTGAAGCTGCTCCTCGTTGCCGTGCCAGCGCTGATAGAAGTCGTTCCTCAACGCCCGTCCCGGATACTGCGCCGGCCAGGGTGCGCCGCGGACGATGTCGAACACCCGCGTCTGCGCCGTCTGATCGCCGCCAGAGGCGATCACGCGGGACTTCATGGCGTCGTCCCACAGCGATTCGCGGGTCGCCGTGAAGCGGGTGCCCATCGACACGCCCGAGCCGCCGAGGCTGAGCACTGCAGCGAGGCCGCGGCCATCGGCTATGCCGCCAGCCGCGACCACCGGGATCGGGCCGGCGATGTCGACCACGGCCGGCACGAAGCCCATGGTGCCGCGCGTCGTACCCGAGTGGCCGCCGGCGTCACGGCCCTGGGCGATGATCACGTCGACGCCGAGACGGACGGCCTGCTCGGCCTCGCCCAGCGTCTGCACCTGGCAGATGGTCTTGGCGCCGGCGTCGCGGATCTGCGCCACATAGGGCTCGGGATCGCCGAACGACAGCATGACCGCCGCCGGCTTGGCGTCGAGAGCCGCGCGCAAGGCCTCCGGCTTGGCATTGAGCGCCCAGGTGATGAAGCCCACGCCGACCCGGGCGTTGCCGGCCGCTAAAAGCTCGCGGGAGACGGTGGCGGCGTCGGCATAACCAGAGCCGATCAGGCCGAGGCCGCCGGCGTTGGTGACGGCGGCGGCGAGCTTGCCGCCCGCCGCCGAGCCCATCGGCGCCAGCAGGATTGGGTGGGTGATGCCGAGCTTGCGCGTCAGGGCGGTTTCGATCGTGGGCATGGTCGCTCCCTCTATATCTCGGCGTAGATCTCCAGGACGTTGCCGTCGGGGTCGCGGAAGAACACTGTGCGATGGCCGAACGGCTGGTCAGTGACCGGCAGGATCATCTCGACGCCCCTGCTCTCCAGGAGCTCCGCGCACTTGGCGACCTCGGCCGGCGGCACGCGAAACGCAAGCTGCAGCGAGAGATTACCCGCCGGCGGGGCCACGTCCTTGAAGCGCCCGCCATAGACCGTGAGCGCCAGGCGGTTCGCGCCGAGGCCGAATTCGATCCATTTGTCGCTCAGCACGTTGATGACAGGAAACTCCATCACCTTCTCGTAGAAGTGCCGCATGGCCGCGAAGTCGCGCGCGTAGATGACCGTGTAGTCGAGCTGCCGGATATGGCTGAGGGCGTTCATCATCGATTCCATATTACTCGTTGGCGCCCTCGATCGCTCCGATGACGGCGGCGGTGACGTCGGTCGTGCGCGCCGTGCCGCCAAGGTCGGGCGTGTGGCAGCGCTTGTCGGCGGTGACGCGCTCGATCGCCCGCATCAGCCGGGCGCCGGCGGCTGGCTCGCCGAGATGGTCGAGCATCATGACGGCCGACCAGAAGGTGCCGACGGGATTGGCGATGCCCTTGCCCATAATGTCGAAGGCCGAGCCGTGGATCGGCTCGAACATCGAAGGGAAGGCGCGCTCGGGATTGAGGTTGGCCGTGGGCGCGATGCCGAGCGAGCCCGCCAATGCGGCCGCCAGGTCGGACAGGATGTCGGCGTGCAGGTTGGTTGCCACCACGGTGTCGATCGACTGCGGCTTGATCACCATGCGCATGGTCATGGCATCGACCAGCATCTTGTCCCAGGTGACGTCGGCGAACTCGGCTGCGATCTCGACGGCGATCTCGTCCCACATCACCATGGCGTGGCGCTGGGCGTTGGATTTGGTGACGACGGTCAGGAGCTTGCGCGGGCGGGACTGCGCCAGCCTGAAGGCGAAGCGCATGATGCGCTCGACGCCCGCGCGGGTGAACATGGCGACGTCGGTCGCGGCCTCGAGCGGCGAGCCCTGATGGACGCGGCCGCCGACGCCGGCATACTCGCCTTCCGAGTTCTCGCGCACGATCACCCAGTCGAGCTCTTTGTCGTTCACGTGGCGCAACGGCGAGGTGATGCCGGGCAGCACACGTGTCGGCCGGACGTTCGCGTACTGGTCGAACGGCTGGCAGATGGCGAGACGCAGCCCCCACAGCGTGATGTGGTCGGGAATGTCGGGATGACCCGCCGAGCCGAACAGGATGGCGTCGTGCTTCCTGATCAGGTCGCGGCCGTTCGCGGGCATCATGCGAAGGCGAAGCGGCCGTCGCGCTTGGCGAGCGCCTGCAACACTTCGACACCCGCCGAGATGACCTCGGTTCCAATGCCGTCCCCGGGAATCGCAGCGATCGTGTAGGTCTTCATTTGGGCCGCCTGTCATTGAAGGCAAGCTGTCACCCCGAGCGAAGCGAGGGGCCTTTCAGGCCACGAGAAAGGTCCCTCGCCGCGCTCGGGATGACAGCGGGTTCGTACGAGACCTAGTCCACTTATGGCCGGTGTGACAATGCCGGCGGCGCGCACGACTCGCGCAGCACGAGATCGACCGGCAGCAGGGCGCTCGACGGCCCGCCGCCGGCCTCGCCGCGCAGGCGTTGCAACAGCAGCTCGGCAGCGGCCCGCCCGACATCTTCCAGGTTCCAGCGCAGCGCCGTGATGGCGGGTATGTGCACGGCGGCCAGATCGGTGTCGCCGACCGAGAGCACCGACAGGTCGTCGGGCACGGAAAGTTTCAGGTCGCGGGCGGCGCGCAACACGCCCGCCAGGATGCGCGTGCCAAGCGCGATGATCGCCGTCGGGCGCTCCTCGTCCCGCAGCAGCACCAGCGCGTCGCCCTGCGCAAAATCCATGGACGAGGCCTGGATGCGGATCTGGGCGCCCGCTGGATCGATGCCGGCCTCGGCGAACTCTTCACGAAAACCCGCTATGCGCTCGCGGCTCGGCCGCATGGCCGCATCCCCCGTCAGCAACGCAATGCGCCGATGGCCGAGCCCGATCAGATAGCGGGTCGCCGCCCGCGCGCCGCCGCGATGGTCGACTTGGACGGACGGCCAATGGGTGTCGCCGGCATCCTCCGGCGCATCGCGATCGAGGATGATGACCGGCGTGCCGGCGCGGGCGAGCTCGCGCCAGGTCTTCTCGTTGGCCGTGCTGCCGGGCGCCACCAGCATGCCGTCGGTCCGACGGCCGCGGAACTCGGCCGCCGCCGCACGCTCGCGGACCGGATCGCTCGCCGTGTTGACGACGGCGAGCAAGTAGCCCGCTTCGCGCAGGCGCTCTTCCGCAGCGTGCACAATGGCGGCGTTGAGTGGATTGGAACTGTCGGACACCAGACAGCCGACCATGCCGGTGCTGCGCGTACGCAGGCTGCGCGCCAAGAAGTCGGGCTGGTAGCCCAGGCGGTCGGCGGCCGCCGCGACGTCGCGCGCCGCGCGCGTGCTGACGTTCTTGCCGCCGTTCAGGGCACGCGAAACCGTGCTCAACGACACTCCAGCCGCCTCGGCCACGTCGCGAATGGTGATGACACCCATTTCTGGAAACGATTTCCTCTTCATTTGGCGCGAGACTATTGACTCGCAAGACCCAAGTGGCAAGCTCAGCTGGAAACGATTTCAATAAACGTCAACGAACGTGCCTGGGAGGCAAACATGCTCAAGATCGGTCGCCGCAGTCTTGCGGCCGGTGTCGCTACGCTCGCCCTGCTGGCTGCTGCGCCCGCAGTGGGCCAGGGCAAGGCCCTCAAGTTCGTGCAGAATGGCAACCTGACGATCCTCGATCCGATCTGGACGACGGCCTACGTCACCCGCGACCACGGCTACATGATCTACGACACGTTGTTCTCGACCGACGAGAAGAACGAGGTGAAGCCGCAGATGGTCGACAGGTACGAGGTCTCGGCCGACAAGACGCTGTGGACCTTCACCCTGCGCGACGGGTTGGAATGGCATGACGGCCAGCCGGTGACGGCGGAGGATTGCGTCGTCTCGCTCAGGCGCTGGGCGGCGCGCGATTCGATGGGCCAGAAGCTGATGGAGTTCGTGGCCGAGATGAAGCCGGTCGACGCCAGGACCTTCACCCTGAAGCTCAAGGAGCCGTACGGCCTGGTGCTCGATTCGCTGGCCAAGCAGTCGTCCAACGTGCCGTTCATGATGCCCAAGGCGGTCGCGGCCACCGATCCGTTCAAGCAGATCGACAGCCAGATCGGCTCCGGCCCGTTCATCTACCAGAAGGACCAATCCAAGCCCGGCGAGAGGCACGTCTACCTCAAGAACCCCAAGTATAAGCCGCGGCCGGAGCCCGCCTCGGGCCTGGCCGGTGGCAAGGTCGTCAAGGTCGACCGCGTCGAGTTCGTCGACATGCCCGACCCGACGCAGCAGGTGAACGCGCTGATCGCGGGCGAGATCGACATGATCGAGAACGTGCCGCACGATCTCCTGCCGCTGCTGAAGGCCGACAAGAACGTACAGACCGTCAATTGGAACCCTCTCGGCCAGCAGTTCATCATCCGCTTCAACCACCTGACCAAGCCGTTCGACAATCCGAAGATCCGCCAGGCGGCGCTGCTCGCGATGCGGCAGGAGGACTACCTCAAGGCGACGGTGGGCGAGCCGCAGTACTACAAGGTCTGCACCGCCGCCTTCGTTTGCGGCACGCCGAATGGCGTGGAGATCCAGGGCGACCTCCTGAAGAAGCCCGACTTCGAAAAGTCGAAGGCGCTCCTCAAGGAGGCAGGCTACGACGGCACGCCCGTGGTGCTGATGCAGTC
>DATGZZ010000893.1:0-3212 GCA_035296945.1 Reyranella sp. | reverse complement strand
ACCGGCTGGTCGCGCACCGGCGTGTCGGGCGCCATGACGATCGTCTTCCTGACGATGGGCATCGCCTCGTTTGGCTGGGGCGCGCTGACCGACCGCTTCGGGCCGCTGCCCGTCGTGCTGAGCGGCGGCATCCTGCTGGGGCTGGGCCTGTTCCTCGCCAGCCGCGCCACCAGCCTGCTCGAGTTCCAGCTGATCTATGGCCTGCTCGTCGGCGGCGCCACCGGTGCGGTGTTCGTGCCGACGATGACGACGGTGACCGGCTGGTTCGAAAAGCATCGCAGCCTTGCCGTCTCGCTGGTATCGGCCGGCATGGGCATGGCGCCGATGACGATCTCGCCTTTCGCGAGCTGGCTGATCACCAACTACGACTGGCGCACCGCCCAGCTCGTGATCGCCGTCATGGCCTGGGTGCTGCTGGTGCCGACGGCCTTCCTGATTCGCCGCGCGCCCTCGGTGATCGACGAGCGCGAGCGTGTGGCCGCAGCGCCGGGCGTGACAATGGGCGTCGCCGACCCGGGCATGACCGCGGGCCAGGCGCTGCGCTCGCCGCAGTTCTGGGTGCTTTCGGTCACCTACTTCTGCTGCTGCGCCACGCATTCCGGGCCGATCTTCCATACCGTGAGCTACGCCATCGCCTGCGGCCTGCCGGTGATGGCCGCTGTCACCATCTACAGTGTCGAGGGTCTGGCGGGGCTGGGCGGCCGCATCGTGTTCGGCCTGGCCGGCGACCGCTTCGGCGCCAAGCGCGTGCTGGTGCTCGGCCTGTTCGCCCAGGCGCTGGGCGCGGGCGCCTACTTCTTCGTGCGCCAGCTCGGCGAGTTCTATGCCGTGGCGGCGGTCTTCGGCCTGATCTACGGCGGGATCATGCCGCTCTACGCCGTGATCGCACGCGAGTATTTCCCGATGCGCATCATGGGCACGGTGATCGGTGCCTCCACGGTGTTCTCGGCCGGCGGCATGGCGCTTGGCCCGGCGGTCGGCGGCTGGATCTACGACACCACCGGCAGCTACGGCTGGCTCTACATCGCCTCGTTCGGCATTGGGCTCGGCGCCATGGCGATCGCCCTGCTGTTCCCGCCCTTCCCGTCGCAGCGCCCAGCCGTGCAGCCGGCCTAGCACTGCAACGTTCGCCTCCTTGCTCGGAGGAGTTGCACATCATCTTCCAGTACGCTGCAATTTTGCTGCAGCTGCACAGGTGCGCCCCGCCGCATTGAGCAGGCGATCCGGCCGTCTACACCATCAGTTGAAGGCAGCTGTAATAATCGCGTGTAAAAACTCGACTCATCCACAGCCGTGAGCTTACAGTCTCGGTGAAGACTTCATGAACTATCGCAGGTGCTAGGGCCATGACGATAGCTTCAGATGATGTGGGACCACGCAATCGTACGACCGTCTTCCTGTCGCTTTTGCCGCCGCTGAGGGCGGATCGCCGGCTTGCCGTGGCGATGATCGCAGCGACCGTCGCGATTTTCGTCGTGCTTGCGCCGTTCGCCCAGGTCCCGCTCACGCCGGTCCTGGGATTCATTCCGGTCTACCAGTCCGCGCTGTTCATGAGCGACGCCATCACCGCCGCCATCCTGTTCGGCCAGTTCTCCATCCAACGCACGCGCGCGCTGCTGCTGCTGTCGACAGCCTATCTGTTCACCGCGATCGCCATCGTGCCTCACACCCTGTCGTTCCCGGGATTGTTCGCGTCCGGCGGCTTGATGGGATCGGGACCACAGACCACGGTCTGGCTGTACATGCTGTGGCACGCCGGCTTTCCATTGCTGGTGATCGCCTACAGCTTCGCCAAGCAGGACGACACACCGCTTGCCGCGCCACTGGCCTCTGCCCTATGGGCCGCTGCCGCGGCGATCGCGGTCGTGGCGGCGGCGACGCTGCTGACGACGATCGGTCACCGCCTGCTGCCGACCCTTCTGCTGCCTGACAACTCATACACGGCGGCCATGCACGCAGTCATCCTGGCCGTCTGGATGCTCAGCATGCTCGCTGTCGCGGCGGTATGGTGGCGAAGACCGCATACGGCGCTCGACTTCTGGATGATGGTCGTTCTCGTCGCCTGGACATGCGACATCGGCCTCAGCGCCGCCCTCAACGCCAAGCGTTTCGACCTCGGCTTCTATGCCGGCCGCGGCTTCGGCCTGGCGGCATCGAGCTTCGTGATGATCATGCTGGTGCTCGAGACGCGCGGCCTCTACGCCCGCCTGGCGCGCAGTCTCGACATCGACCGGCTCGCCGCCGAGCATCGCGCGGTCGCCGCACAACGCGTCTCGCACGAGACCGCCGAGACGTTGCGTGCCGTCGTCGATGCCTCCTCGCTCGGGGTTGTCGCCGTGTCGCCGCAGGGCACCGCCCTGCTGTGGAACAAGATGGCCGAGCGCCTGTTCGGCTACGCCGCGTCTGAGGTGCTCGGTAGACCCTATCCGCTGTTGCCACGCGAGCCGCAGGAACGGCGGAAGCAGAGAGCGCTGTTTGCCCGCACCCTCGCCGGCGACACCTTGCGGGACGTCGACCTCAACTGCCGCCGCAAGGACGGCACGGAGATCGCCGTGCGCGGCTCGGCGGCGCCCTTCCATGACGCATCGGGTGCGCTGCGTGGCGTCGCCTTCGCGCTCGAGGACCTCACGGAGAAGAACGCCACCGAAGCGATGCTGCGTCAGTCGCAGAAGATGGAAGCGGTCGGTCAGCTCACCGGCGGTATGGCCCACGACTTCAACAACATCCTCATGGTGATCCTGGCCAACGTCGAGGAGATGGAGGAGGACGAGACCCTGCCGTCGCACCACCGTGCCACCCTGGCCAGCATCGCCACGTCGGGCCAGCGCGCCGCCGATCTGACGCGGCGCCTGCTGGCGTTTTCACGCAAGCAGCGCTTGCAGCCGCAGAACACCAGCCTCACCGACCTGGTGGGCGGCGTGGACAAGCTGCTGCGCGCCACGCTGGGCGAGCAGATCGAGATCGAGGCCATCCTGGCCGACGGGCTTTGGCTTGCGAATGTCGATCGTGCCCAGGTCGAAGCGGCCTTGATCAACCTTTGTGTCAACGCCCGCGACGCCATGCCGAACGGCGGCAAGCTCCTGATCGAGACCGCCAACGTCGAGCTCGATGACGACTGTGCCCAGGCCGCCGGCATCGCGCCGGGCCAGTACGTCATGCTGGCCGTCGGCGATACCGGCACGGGCATGTCGGCCGGGACGCTCGAGAAGGCG
>DATGZZ010000892.1:0-6592 GCA_035296945.1 Reyranella sp. | reverse complement strand
GGCCCCAGAGAAACCCGCGCCGGCGCGCCGGCTGGTGTTCCCTGGGGATTCCCACTCGCAACATCGTCAGATGAACAATGCAAAGAGCGACAGACACGCCAAGCATATCATAACTGACGTGCTTAATCAATAACTATGGTTAGGTATCCCAGTGGTACTGGTAGCGCGGCGCGCGCATCTCGGCCAGGGCAGCCTTCAGTTGCTCAGCCACGCGCTCGCGCTCGGCCGGCGCCAGGAAGCGGCCGATCACCGCGCGATTGCCGCGCGAGGCCACCACCAGCCGCTCGGCCTCACCTGAAAGCTCGACGCGCAGCCAGTAGGCATCGAGGCGGTGCTGCTCGCGCTCACCGTCGGGCGCCACGCGGTCGATGATCAGCTCGCGGTCGGTCAGCAGCAGGGTCTCGCTGCGCCTTGCATCGAGGTAGCTGCGCTTGAACAGGAACCACAGCAGCCAGATGTCGAGGCCCATGAAGCCCAGCACCGGCCAGGCGCCGACGATCAGCATGGGCAGACCGATTGCCAGGTTGGCGGCGATGGCGGCCCAAATCAGCCAGCGAAAGCCCGTCGGCGACAGGCTGCGATGCGGCACCAGCGAAGTCGCGAAATGGACGGCCGGGACAGGCTGCTCGGTCATGCTAAAACCCTATATGGCCCTGATGAAGCAAGCCGTCATCCCGGAATTCTTCGCCCGCCTCAAGAAGGCGATACCGGAACCCGAGACCGAGCTGGAATACGACAACGTCTATCAGTTGCTGGTCGCCGTGGTGCTGTCGGCCCAGGCGACCGATGTCGGCGTCAACCGCGCCACGACGCCGTTGTTCAAGATCGTCAAGATGCCGGCCGAGATGGTGGCCTTGGGCGAGAAGAAACTCATAGACTACATCAAGACCATCGGCCTCTTCCGCATGAAGGCCAAGAACGTGATCGCACTCTCGAAGTTGCTGATCGAGCGCCACGGCGGCGAGGTGCCGCACACCCACGAGGAGCTGCAGGCCCTGCCCGGCGTCGGCCGCAAGACCGCCAACGTGGTGATGAACGTGGCCTTCGGCGAGGCCACCATCGCCGTCGACACCCACATCTTCCGCGTCGGCAACCGCACGGGCCTGGCCCCGGGCAAGAATCCGCTCGAGGTCGAGCTCAAGCTGTTGAAGCGCGTGCCCGAGGAGTACCGCCTGCACGCCCACCACTGGCTGATCCTGCACGGCCGCTACACCTGCAAGGCGCGCACGCCGGAATGCCCCAAGTGTGTCGTGAACGATCTCTGCCTGTTCAAGGGCAAGACGACGTTGGGCTAAGCGCACTCATTCGCGGCTTGCTGAGGCAACCAGCCCGCGGGCCTGCAGAACGTACTTCAACGCGCGGAACTCGGTGTCATGCCGGATTGAGGCGGTCACCTTGCTGTCGCCGTCGGGGTTTGCGGCCGTGATCAGCCGGTCGGTTTCGCTCCGGCAGGCGAGCGCGGCGGTGGAAGCCAGCTCGGCAGGATCAGCACTGGCCATTCCATCGGCGGCCTTGTGCTTCAGGCAGGTGTCCCGCGCCTCGTAGCTCTTGTTGATCGCGACCTTGCGGCCGGGATCCTCGACTCGGATGAAGCTGCCTTCACAGGCGGTGACCAGCAGCATAAGCAATGCAAACGCACGGTGCATCGGACGACATCTCCACGAAAGAGGGCAGGAGTGGTCTCTCCCCGGATTTCGGCATCGACAAGGCCGCATTAGCGCGCTTGTGCGGCTCCTTGCTGTGATATTTCCCACAGGCGTGCGACGTTTGAGCATGGTTTCATGTGGCACCGCGTCGACCCTGGAGGATCGCATGTCTTATGCGGAGACCGCGCTTCGCAGCTGCCGGACCATCGCTCTCGCTGCAACCCTGCTGTGGTCGGCGGGCGCTGCGGCCCAACAGGAAGTCCCGGGCGCCAAGGACTTCCCCCTCATCAAGCGCTACGAGGGATCGCGCCTCATCGGTTACGACAGCCGGGCGTTCGATTCGTTCAAGCTCGTCCTCGGCAAGCTCAAGAGCGAAGGCGGATATGCAGCGTACGACGCCGTGCGGGAGGTGGAAGGCCGACACACCCGGCTGCTCTACCTCGCGCCACCGCAGCGAAGCTCGCTGGAAGTGTTCCGCAACTATGAGGCCGACCTTGCCGCCAAAGGCTTCACCGTCCTCTTCAAGTGCTCGGGCGCGGAGGAGTGCGAGTCTTCCTACGGCACGGAAATGTACCGGGTTCTCTACCCGCCGCCCCAGAGGTTACAGAACAGCGAACTGTCCAAGGCCGCGTTCAACGTCCCGGCCGAGCCGCGCTACCTCGCCGCCACCCTGTCGCGCCCGGAAGGCGAGGTCTCGGTCTCGCTGTACGTCGCCGTGGAGCGCGGCGGTTTCGCGGAGTCCAACGACCGCGTCGCAGTCCTGCTCGACGTCGTCGAGGCGAAACCGATGGACGCGAAGATGGTGACGGTCGATGCGGCGACGATGGCCAAGGACATCGCGGCGACCGGGCGGGTCGCGCTCTATGGCCTGTACTTCGATACGGACAAGGCGGAGCTCAAGCCGGAATCGTCACCCGCGCTCGAAGAGATCGGCAAGCTGCTCAAGGCTCAGCCCGATCTCAAGGTCTACATCGTCGGACATACCGACAATGCCGGCGGCTTCGACTACAACATGGGTCTCTCGCAGCGCCGCGCGACATCGGTGGTCAATCGGCTCGTCCAGGCCTACGGCATCGCGCCGGGCCGGCTGAAACCGGTCGGCGCCGGCCTCATCGCCCCGGTGGCCGCGAACGATGACGAGGCGGGCCGCGCCAAGAACCGGCGGGTCGAGATCGTCAAGGAATAGCCGCCGCCTCTAAGCAGCGTCGGCCAGGATCTTGTCGCTTTCGTTGTCGACCACCACGGCCGTCTCGAAGTAGCGGATGTCGGGCGCAGCGCCATAGCGGTCGGCGATGTAGTCCTGCCATTGCGGCGTGTAGACCGCCTCGGCGTCGGCGCGGGTCTTCCAGAGATAGACGCCGCCGCCGATGCGGCTCTTGTCGTCGAACAGGTAGTACTTGCGCACCAGCCCCTTCATGCCGCGGTATTTGGGCGCCGACCCCCTGAACAGCTCGGCGGCCTTCCTGGCGTCGATGTCGGCGGGAAGCTTGAAGTTCACGATGGCGGTGATCATGCGGTCCCTCCTCGGGCTTCGGTGCGCTCCTCGCGCACGCCCAGCAGCAGCACGAAGCCTAGCACCAGGAAGAACAGCACGCACGCCACGCCCAGCCGATTGGATTGCGTGGCCGTGGTGACGATGCCGATGGCGAGCGGCGCCATCCAGGCCGTGGCCCGCCCCGACAGGGCGAACAGGCCGAAGAATTCGCCGACCATGCCCTCGGGCGCGAGCCGGCCGATCATGGTGCGGCTCGCCGCCTGCATCGGCCCCATGCAGAAGCCCAGGAGCAATGCGAAGCCCATGAACACCTGCTCCTGCAGCGAGCCGAACAGGCTGCGCGTCGGCGACAGCTCTGGTGCCGGCACGAAGAAGAACACGCCTTGCTTGCTCAGGCTGACGATGCCGATGGTCGAGATGATCACGCCCAACACGGCAAGCTGCACCGTCCGCTTGCTGCCGATGCGGTCGTCGACCCAACCGCCCAGGAAGGCGCCCGGGATGGCGAAGATCGTGACGATGATGCCGAAGATGCCGATGGTCACCGTGTCCCAGCCGAAGATCGCCGCAGCATAGATGCCGCCGAAGGCGATGATGGCGGCGAGGCCGTCGTTGTAGAGCATGAAGGCGAGCAGATAGAGCAGCACGTTGCGGTAGTGGGGAAGCTTCACCACGGTGTGCAGCAGCGCCCGCCCGCCGTCTTTTGCCGCGTCGACGAGCGACAGGCGCCGCTGCTGGTTGCCGTCAGGCGTGAACAGGAACATCGGAATCACGAACAGCGCCAGCCACACCACCGACGCCGGACCGACCAGGCGTTCGACCGTGTAGGTCTCGGGATCGAGCCCGAACAGCGGCTGGTCATTGGCGGCCAGGCCGAACATCGAGGGACGACTCACGATCAGCACGGCGAACAGCGCCAAAAGGCCGCCGCAGTAGCCCAAGCCCCAACCAAAGCCGCTCAGCCGGCCCATGCGCTCGGGCCGCACGATGGTGGGCAGCAGCGAGTTGTTGAACACGATCGACATCTCCGCGCCGATGGTCGCCACCACGACCGCCCAGCTGATCAACGACACGAGGTCGGGGCGATGCGGATAGGCCCACCACAGCGTGAAGCAGCCGACCGCGACCAGACACTGGAAGAAGAAGATGTAGGGCTTGCGACGGCCGCCGGCGTCGGCCATGGCGCCGAGGAAGGGACTCAGCACCGCGATGATGATGCCCGAGGTCGATTGCGTGAACGCCCAGTCGGCCTGACCCTTGATCGGGTCGCCGATCATGACGTTGGCGAAATACTGGCTGAAGATGAAGGTGGTGATGACGGTGAAGAAGGGCTGGTTGGCCCAGTCGAAGAGGGCCCAGCTGTACTGGCCGAGCTTGGAGGCCTCCTTGGGTGGAGCATTCATCTGCCGGTGCGTCATACAAGCTCCACCGTCACATATCGTCGTGCTGCGGAGGCAAGACGCCGATCATGAGTCAGGAACGTCGCCTCCAAAGTCTCTGCCAAGGCAACATAAATGGCATCATAGGCTGTCAGATTTGCGCGCAGAGCCCATGTCCTGCGCAACAGAAAACCGTGCGGATGGCGCTGGATAGAAAGATCGACGAGATCGTCGAGAGCCGATTGCGCCCGCAGCGTATCGATTTCCCCAATCATCTCGAACCGCCGGATTACCTGGGCAACCTCGACATCGAGCAGGTGAGGTGAATGAAGCGACTCAGACCCATCGAAGATTCGAGCCTCTATGGCTTCTGCTCGAGGAGTGTGCAACAGGACCTCGAGCAAAGCCGAGGCGTCGACGACGATCACCGGCTATCGCGTTCCGCGCGCACGGCATCGGCGGTATCGACGGAAAGCGTGACGGCCGATCGGCGCGCCAGACGCGCCCGCATCTCCTCGATCGTCGGTCGCTCGGCCACTTGCCGAATCTGTTGCAACAGGTAGTCGGACAACGACATGCCGGCCAGCGCCGCCCGCGACTTAAGCTTGCGGTGCAGCGCGTCGGGTACGTTGCGGATTTGGATCATTGTCGACATGTGAAAATGATAGTTGCATGTGCAGCACATGTCAAAGCTTGCCCAGCCGCTGCGGCAGCTGACTGATCGCGTCGCGATTTGTCGGCGAAAAGGTCCTCTCCATGGCCTCCTGCCAGGGCAGCCAGAGCTGGGCCGTGTGCTCGGCCGGATCGAGGGTGGCGACGGTCGCGCTGTCGACCAGGAAGCCGAACACGTGCTCGGTGTTGTGCGTGACGTCGGGTGCGTACCTGGCGCGCCACTGCGGCCAGATCTCGTAGCGGTTGACGTGGCCCCAGTCGGTCAGCGTGCCGACCGTGAGCCCGGTCTCCTCCAGAAGCTCGCGCCGCGCTGTGGCTTCGAGATCGGGATCGTCCGGCTCGCGCGAACCCGTCACGGACTGCCACATCCCGGCCTGCTTCGCCCGTTCGAGCAGCAACACTTCGAGCTGTCGCGTATGGACCACTACCAGAACGGACTCGGGGATCTTGTAGGCCATGATCCAGCATAGCCCGAACATTGACTCCCTGCCTCCCAACGCTATGGTCCGGCGGCATTTTTCGAGGGGAACGATGAGCAAGCAGCTTGAGGCCGCCATCGACGCGGCGTGGGAGAAGCGCGACGGCATCAACAGCGCCACCAAGGGCGAAGTGCGCGACGCTGTCGAGGCGGCGATCACGGGCCTCGACGACGGCAGCTTCCGCACGGCGGAGAAGATCGGCGGCGAATGGGTCGTCAATCAGTGGCTGAAGAAGGCCGTGCTGCTCTCCTTCCGCCTCTACGATTCGGTGCCGATGGATGGCGGCGCGGCGTTCCCGGGCCTGGGCGCCGCCCCGTGGTTCGACAAGGTGCCGCTCAAGACCACCGGCTGGGACGCCAAGCGCTTCGCCAAGGCGAACTTCCGTTCGGTGCCGGGCTCGGTGATCCGCCGCGGCTCCTACGTGGCGCCGTCGGTTGTCGTGATGCCCGCCTTCATCAACCTCGGCGCCTATGTCGACAGCGGCACCATGGTCGATACCTGGGCCACCGTCGGCTCGTGCGCCCAGATCGGCAAGAACTGCCATCTGTCGGGCGGCGTCGGCATCGGCGGCGTGCTCGAGCCGCTGCAGGCCAACCCGGTGATCATCGAGGACAACTGCTTCATCGGTGCACGCTCGGAAGTCGTCGAGGGCGTGATCGTCGGCACCGGCGCGGTGCTGTCGATGGGCGTGTTCATCTCGGCCACGACCAAGGTGGTCGACCGCGCCACCGGCCAGATCCATGTCGGCAAGGTGCCGCCCTATTCGGTGGTGGTGCCGGGCAACATCGGCGGCGGCCCCGACCGGCCCTCGACCTACTGCGCGGTGATCGTCAAGACCGTTGACGAGCGCACGCGGTCCAAGACCTCGATCAACGAGCTGCTGCGCGACTGAGCGGGGTGGGAATGTCCGAGCCTCTGCCC